>PIVQ01000552.1 GCA_003354055.1 Desulfobacteraceae bacterium
AATAAAATTAGACAAATGCAAATTGCTCAATTTGAAGGTAAAATGTCTTGTTGTGATTGTGAACCACAAGCAAAAGGTATGATTCCATTTAACAAAGGTTATGCTTGTTCAGGTTCAAAGCCTTATTCTAGTAGTTAAGTTTAAATTATAAAATAATTAATCGTGATAAATATTATCATAATTAATTTAATACTTTAAATAGATGATACTTTAACCTCACTTAATGTAATTTCTTCAAAATCTTCTTTTGCTCCTTCTTCTTGTTTTTCAAAATAAGAATGAAAAATTAATCCAAAAATAATAATAATAATTCCAATAATAAAAGCTAATTTATTACCTATATCTGTTTCAGGTTCATCAACTGAATCATCATTATCAATTGCAAATCCTTCACCCATAACTAATATACCAGCAATAATAGATATTACAATCCAAATAGATTTATTTATAGGAACAACTAAAGTTGAACTAAACTCTTTCAATGCTTCATTTATCCATTTGATATGACTTACAATTGCAAAAACTAAACCACATATAATAAAATAAATTATATAATCTGTTAATAATTCTGTTGTATTATTTTCTATACTAAATATTATTAATTTACCAAATGTTTTACCAAAAAACATATTTTGAGCTGCTATTGCGCCTGAAGATATTGGAACTAATATACTTCTTAATTTTTGATGTGTATTTGTTTTTTTAAAGAAGTAATTTAAACTTCTGATTGTTAATAATATAAATCCGATTGATATAATATATACAATAAATCTAGAACTACTATACATTTTTCTAATTTTATCAATATCATTTTCTTCTTCTTTTCTTGGAGCATATATAACTGTTAAAGTTGTTCCAATAATAATAACTAATGTTGTAAAATATTGTCTTTTTCTCATTGTTTCACCTAATAATAGTTTAGCAATACCAATATTAACAACTAATGTTACTCCTCCTAATGATGCTATCATACTCTGGGGTGCTAAGGCAAGTCCTCCCATATCTAAAATTGAACCAGTAGCAATTAAGGCCATACCAGAAACCCAATGAATATTTCTCCAATAACTTCTTTCTTCATTTCTATGTGATAATTTTTGTAAGTTTGTTCCCAATACTTTAATAAATATTGCGAAAAAAGCAATTGTCAATCCGTAAATCCAAGTAACCATATTTTAATTAATTTAAATATATAAATCATTTTTAATTTATAAAATTGAAATAATTATAAAATTATTTAAAAATGATTATATAATTTATATTAAATATAAAAAATGAGGTGGTTGATTGTTGTAGAGTCACCATCAAAATGTGGAAAAATAAAGAAGATGTTAGAAAACTCTTTTCCAAAACATTCTTTTATTGTATTAGCAAGTGTAGGTCATTTCATGTGTCTCTCAAAGAAAAAGATGGGTGTTGATATTTCTAATAATTTTAAACCAGATTTTATCCAGAGTTCCGATAAAAGGAAGGTTATAAATGCTTTAAAATCTGCAGCAAAGAAAGTAGATAAAGTAATTATAGCAACTGATTTAGATGCTGAAGGAGAAAAAATCGCATACGATATTGCTAATTTATTGAACTTAGATTTAAATGAGAATAACAGAATTATATTTAATGAAATTACACAAAAAGCGATTAAGACTGCTTTTGAAAATCCAATAACTATTAATATGGATTTGGTTCATTCTCAGTTTGCGAGAAGAATACTTGATAGATTAATAGGTTTTGAAATTAGTAGAATAACAGCAAAAGGAATTCAAAGAGGTTGTTCGGCAGGACGTGTATTATCAGTTACAACTAAAATAATATATGATAAAGAAAAAGAATTACAGTCAAGAGAAAAAGATACATTTTTACAAATAACTGGTGATTTTAAGAATAAATATACATTAAATGAAATGTTATTTAAGAAGCAATATAAAAAAGAAAAAAATGTAGAAGATTTATTTGAGAACTTTAAATCAGCTACATTTAAAATATCAAAAGTATCTACAAATGAAAAGAAAAGTTCTCCACCATTACCATTTATAACATCAACAATTAATCAAGCATCTCCATATGGTATTAGGCAAACAACAGGATTGTTGCAAAAATTGTATCAAAAGGGAGTTATCACATACATAAGAACTGATTCAACAAAGATGTCAGAGGCGGCAAAGGGAATGATTAAAAATCATATTACAGGTAAGTTTGGTAATGAAATGTTTCAATATAGAAAGTTTAATACAAAGAAAGTAAAAGGTGCTCAGGAAGCTCATGAATGTATTAGACCTACTAAAATTGATAAGAAGTTTGAAGATATTAAAAATCCACAAGAAAGAAAGATTTATGAATTAATATGGAAAAGATCAGTTTCTTGTCTTATGAAAGATAGTAAATACTTGTCAAAGGATATTAAAGTATTACCATCAAATATTAAGACAACATTTGATAAAATAATGAATAAATATACTTTTCTTGGTTGGAGAACATTATATACTAATTTAAATGAAATTAATAAAGAAACAACTGGATTTGAAGAAATAAAAGAAGGAGATGAGTTAAAATATGTAAATATTAAATCCATTCAAAAATATAATTCAACAAAAGGAAGATATAATGAATCAAAGTTAGTTCAAGCATTAGAGAAAAAAGGTATTGGAAGACCATCAACATATGCTACTGCAGTAAGTAATATTCAAAATAAATTATATGTTAAGAAGGATAATGTAGAAGGAGAAAAGGTCAATTCGTCATTAATATTATTGAAGAATGATGATATTTTTAAAACTTACTTTGAGGAAGTAATAAATGCTGAAAAGAATAAATTATTAATTACCGAGTTAGGTAAAAGAGTAACAGATTTTCTTGAAGAAAAGTTTGATGTAATAATGAATTATGATTTTACAAGTGATATTGAAGCAGATTTAGATAGAATACAGAATAATGAAATAGAATGGTTCAAAGTTGTTGAGAAGTATTATAATTTATTTCATCCATTTGTAGTCATTAATAAAGAGATACAAAAGAAAACTAAGAAAAAAGATAATAAATTAATAGGAGAATATCAGGGAAAGAACTTTTATAGATATCAAAGTCAATGGGGACCACGTATAATTTACGGTGAGAAGAGTGAGAATGATGTATTATATTTAACTCCAATAAATCAAGTTCTATTAGATGAAATTACATTAGATGAAGCAATATCATTATTACCTCGTTGTGTAGGACAATATGAAGGGTATGATATTGTATTACATTATTCTAAAAGTCTCTATATCAAGTGGAATAAGAAGAATGTTCCATTACATTATATGATAAAAAATAAGAAAAAAGAGAATATTAATTTAAAAGAGGCAATATATTGTATTCAAGTATTTAATGATAAAAAGAATAAAAAGAATAAGAAAAAATCATTTAGAAAAAAGAAAGTAAAGAATAAAACAGTAGCAGAACTTAAGAAAGAAGCAAAAGAAAAAGGTATAAAGGGATATTCAAAAATGAAGAAAAATGAATTAATATCCATTTTAAAATAAAATTATAAAAAGAAAGAATAAATTAAAACTAATCTTAATTAAAAATATAATATTATATAATTATATATATCATATTATATTATGACTGATATAGATAATATTTCAGATGCTATTTTAGAAATTAAAAAGAAAGCACCGAAGAAACAAAAGAAACAAAAGAAACCAAAATTAAAGTCAGCAGGTGAAACTTGTTCGGAAGATAGTGAATGCAAAGGTAAAGGTTGTTGTAATAATGGAGTATGTAAAAAAGGAACAACAAAAGTATGTAAAGCTAAAGTACCAAAGAAATCACCTAAACCAAAGAAAGAAAAGAAAGTAAAAACACCAGCAAGTATTAAAAAAGAGATTGAAGATTTAAGAAAAAAGATCATTGATACAGAAGATAAGAAAAAGGAGGGAAAGTATATAAAGAAAATTGAAAAATTAACAAAAAAATTAGTAAAATTAGAGAAAAAGAAATCAAAACCAAAGAAAAAATCACCTGCGAAAAAAGCAGCAAAAAAGAAATCACCAAAAGGATTAACAGATGCTGAAAAAATTAAAAAGAAACAATTTTGTGACGATTGGGAAGTAAGTAAAAAGAGTGTAAAAGATAATAAAGTAGAAAATCCAAAAACAAAAAGAAAAGTTGCAGTTGGTTCAAGAACATATAAGAAATTTGATAAAGAATGTGAAGAAATAAAAGATGTATTAAAAGATGTCAAATCATTAAAAAAATTAAAAAAAGTAGAAGGTAAATCAGCAGAAGTATTATTTTGCGAAGAAATTAAAAAGAATATAAAAGCGATGAAAGATGGTAAAGTATTAAATCCAAAAACAAATCGTATGGTAAGTGCTAATAGTAGAACATTTAAAAAGATGTCAAAAGATTGTGATAAAATATTAGAAGAAGCAAAAATAGTTAAGAAACCATCACTAAAGAAGAAAACATCACCATTTTCTAAACCAAAATTACCAAAAAGAAAACCAAAAACAAAAAAGAAGAAGAAACAAACACCAAAACCTAAAACACCAAAACCTAAAACACCTTCACTAGAACCTTTATCTCCTGAAGCACCTTATGTAGTATTTGAAGATAGTTTATCAGATTTTATTAAAGAATTTGAAGAAGAAACAGGAGAGAAGAATGTTAAAGAAGCATTTGAAAATGCTGTTATTGAATCATTAGAAGAATTTGATGATATGTTAAATGAAGGAACATTACATTATCAAAACTTTAAACCAGCAAGAGATGATGAAAAAGAAAATTCACAATATCCAGCTAGTACAGATAGAGAACAAAAATTCATTAATAAATTAATTAAATATTACAAAGCAAATTATGAAGAAGAAGGGGCAGATGATTTAGATGATGAGGAAAGTATGTGGGAAAAAGTAGAAGATTTTCCAGAATCACCACAAGGAGAAGAAGAAGAATCTGAGGATATTACAAATATTATTAAATCACTTAAACCTGAGTTTGATGAAATGAAAAAAGACATTAAAAAGAAATTATCAAAAGAACCAAAGAAAATTGATAGTAAAAAATTAGAATCTCAATTAAAGAAAGAA
>PIVQ01001363.1 GCA_003354055.1 Desulfobacteraceae bacterium
TGCTGATGGCCCATGCCCCGGACGCGCCTGACTTAAAAAAATATGCGCTGGAGTATGGTGCGAACAGCGACCGGTTTGAAAAAGACCCGTCATTCTGCATCCACTGCGGCCTGTGCGTCAGATATTGCGCAGAGGTAAAAAAAGCAAATGCCCTTGGATTTGTAGGCAGGGGCGTCAACAAAGAGATCAGCTTTATTCCGCAAATTGCCGCCGATACCTGTGAGGACTGCAAGGAGTGTTTTCCGCTTTGCCCCACATCCTATCTCCAGGCCGCATATGTATTAACCAAATCACTGGCATTTCCTTAAGGGGGAAACATCATGACCGAACTTAAATTTCATAAGTTAACCAATGAAGACGGGATTGCCCGCATTCTTCTCAACCGGCCCGGCCACAATGTATTTAACATTGAGATGATGGAAGAGCTGACCGGCTTGCTTTTGACCCTCAACAATGATTCCGATCTTAAGTGTGTGGTCATCGGGGCCGAGGGAAAAAGCTTTTGCGCCGGAGTGGAAGTGTCCGATCACAAACCGGAACTTGCCCCTGACATGATCCGCGTGTTTAACGACCTTCTCAAACAGATCCATGCAATGGAAGTCCCGTCCATTGCCGCGGTTCAGGGCGCCTGTCTTGGCGGGGGTATGGAAGTGGCCATAGCCTGCGATATGATCGTGGCCTCCAAAAAAGCCGTATTTGGCCAGCCTGAAATCAAGCTCGGGTTTCTGCCGCCCTATGCAGCGGTCCGCCTGCCCCATCTGGTCGGACCTGCCAAAGCCATTGAAATCTGCACCACAGGCCGGAGGTACTCTGCCGATGCCGCCCACAATATGGGGCTTGTGTCCGACCTTTTGGAACCGGATGAATTTGACAGTGGCGTGGACAGCCTGGTTAAGGAACTGCGCTTCTCAAGCCCCCTGATCATCCGCCTCAACAAGCAGGCGGTAAACCGTCACCTGGGCATGGATATCGATACGGCCATGGAAAAAGTCAGCACCATGTTTCTGGATGAATTGATGACCACCCAGGACACCTGTGAGGGCATTTCAAGTTTTGAAGAAAAACGGCGGCCCCAGTGGAAGAACAAATAGGGCAAAAACAAATAGAAAAAAAACAAATAATGGAAATATCATCCTGTGTTAATGCCATATGCTGAAAAAAGTATCTCCATGACAAAAGAAAAGGCGCCCTATTACCCAAAGATGGGGAATGCAGGCCTGAGCCCGACCCATACCGTGCAGGCATTTG
>PIVQ01001364.1 GCA_003354055.1 Desulfobacteraceae bacterium
ATTTACCATGCACAGAAGCGCATGAGCGGGTCGAAGGTCAAAGACATCGATGTTAGCGCACCAACATTCTGGGCGAACTCTTGGATGAACCCTGACAAGGAAGAAAAAGACGCTGATCATTTCGCCCTTGGCAAAGCCTATCATTGCGCGAGACTTGAACCGACTGAATTTCACCAACGGTTTATTCGTAAGATCTCAAAGGATGATTATGAAGACACGCCCTCATCGGGAACCACTCTGGGCGAGGCTCTAAATAAGTTGGGAGAAGCCAAAAAGAAATCTGGTGAAACCGTTCTTTCACAGGCTATCAGGCTGAAGGACGCCGGTTACCCGGGCAAGTTATATCACCTCGATCTGAGAGATTGGGAAGCCACACAAGGCGACCGTATTGCTATCAATCCAGCCGATTGGGACGATATGATCAAGAGCATGAAAGCGATTGAGAATTGCCCTGAAGTCAACCAGCATTTGCGCGGCGGAATAGCTGAAGTTTCTTTCCTCTGGACCGTCTATGATGAGGCGGGTAATGCAATCGGAATGCAGTGCCGTTTTGATTATCTGAAGCCGAACAGCTATTCGGATTTCAAGACCTACGCCAACTCTATGAGCAAGCATGTCAAACGGTGCATTATGGATGCGTACCGCTTCAATCGGTATTATATTTCTGCCTACCTGTATTGGGAAGCGACCGAGATTATCCGAACAACTGACATCGATATCTATCAGTTTGAAACAGAGGGCGATGGATTTGATATTCCCGAGAAGCTGGAAAGTCACCCGCTTGTCGATGCTATCAAGATGCAAAAAGTTCCCCTCGAAACCATCTATATCTTCCAAGAGAAAAAGGGCGTACCGAACCTGTTTGCCTACAAGATCGATATCTTCCGCCCTGAAAGCGATGCTGCAAACAATCATCAAGGTGCTGGCGCCGGGGAAGAACAGATCCGAAAGGTCGGTGATATGACTCGATATATGAGCCTGTTGAGCATCAAGGCCCGTATGGATATCAGTCACGCGCTGATGTTGTTTCAGCAATATTCTGAGGTATACGGGATTGACGGGAAGCCTTGGCAAAATCTTGATCAAACGGGAACTATTGGCGACCTCGATTTTCCCAGCTACTTCTTTGAGTGATCGGGTGCCTAGTTCTCGATAATATCAGTTACCAGTAAATCTTTTAAGGGATAGAACAAAATGCCATTCAGAGAAGCAACAAGCGCAGGCACGAAAGCACTGATCGGA
>PIVQ01000553.1 GCA_003354055.1 Desulfobacteraceae bacterium
CATATTGACCAGGAAGTTGTGCTCATGGGATGGGTTCAGAACCGCCGGGACCATGGCGGGGTTATTTTTGTGGATCTTCGGGACCGGGATGGCATTACCCAGATTGTATTTAACCCGGTTATCTCTGAAGCCGTCCATGCAAAGGCCCAGGACATCAGGAGCGAATATGTCCTGGGTATCCGGGGAAAAGTGGCAGGCCGTCCCGACGACATGATCAACCCCAATAGAGCCACAGGCGCCATTGAAATCCTGGTTGAGGAACTTAAGATTTTCTCCAAAGCCAAAACCCCGGCCTTCCAGATTGAAGACAGGATTGAAGCATCCGAAAGCGTCCGTCTCCAATACCGGTACTTGGACCTTAGGCGCAACCAGTTGAAGAACAATATCCTGGCCCGTCACAAAGCCACCATGGCAGTTCGCAATTACCTGGACGGCAATGGATTCATTGATATCGAAACCCCTTTTCTGACCAAAAGCACCCCCGAAGGCGCAAGGGATTACCTGGTGCCCTCCAGAGTCAACCAGGGTGAATTTTATGCCCTGCCCCAATCTCCCCAGCTGTTCAAACAATTGCTCATGATTTCAGGGTTTGACAAATATTACCAGGTTGTCAGATGTTTCAGGGATGAAGATCTTCGGGCGGACCGCCAGCCGGAATTCACCCAGATCGATATGGAACTCTCCTTTGTTGACGAGACCGAGATCATGGATATTGCAGAAGGCATGATCAAAGAAATTTTCAAGAACGTTCTGGATATGGATCTCACCGAACCCTTCCCCAGCCTGACCTATGCCGAGGCCATTGAGCGCTTCGGCCTGGACCGTCCCGACATGAGGTTCGGCCTGGAACTTAAAAACGTATCCGACATTGTTGAAAATGCAAATTTCAAGGTTTTCGCCTCTGTGGTTAAAAAGGGCGGACTGGTCAAGGCCATTAATGCCAAAGGCTGTGCTGATTTTTCCAGAAAACAGATTGATGAGCTGACCGAATATGCAGCGGTATACAGGGCCAAAGGACTTGCCTGGATCAAAATCAAGGAAGACAAATGGCAGTCTCCCATTGCCAAGTTTTTCAACGATGACGAAAAAGAAGCCTTAAGAGAACGTCTGGACCTTGAGCCCGGTGACATTGTCTTTTTTGTTGCTGACCAGCCCAAGATCACCAATGAGGCCCTTGGACAATTGCGCAACGAACTGGCCCGCCGTCTGGGAATGATTGACGCAAACGAGTACAAATTTACCTGGGTCACCCACTTCCCGCTGTTTGACTATGATGAAACGGAAAAACGGTATCAATCCCTTCATCACCCGTTTACAGCTCCCCTGGAATCGGATATTGATAAACTGGATACAGATCCCCTTGCCATCAACTCCCGGGCATATGACCTGGTGCTCAACGGAATCGAAATCGGTGGCGGATCCATCCGTATCCATGATACCGCTCTTCAGGCAAAGGTGCTTAAGTGCCTAGGCATTGATGAGGCGGAAGCTGCGGAAAAATTCGGATTCCTCCTGGACGCTTTAGAGTCCGGAGCACCGCCCCACGGCGGTATTGCATTCGGCCTGGACCGCCTGGTCATGCTGTTGTGCAAGGAAGACTCCATCCGTAACGTCATTGCTTTCCCCAAAACCCAGAAAGCCACCTGCGTTATGACCGAAGCCCCTTCCAAAGCTGCACCTGCCCAGCTTCAGGAACTGGCCATCAAGGTGTCAAAACCTGTGGAATAGAAAAAAAGCGATTATCGAATAAAAAGCGCCCGGTTTCGTTGAAACCGGGCGCTTTTTAATTATAACGATGTTATACCCAAGCTTTTGTTTTCTTAAAGAAAAACCCTGTTCACACTTGTATTGACAAGGCTGATTTTGCTACTTTACAAACGAATTCAAAAATGTATACCAGAGGCGTCCATTTGCCGGCGCTGAAAAGGAGGACCCATGACCCTGTACTGGACAAGTGTTGAGTTTGATATTTTAAACCCTGCTGCCTATGAAGACTGCATCGGCGGCTTTGTGTATCTGTTTTTAAATGCACGGGATGTTCAGGATGCCATGCAAAAAATAAAGGCGGATGTTGAAGAAGAGGATCTTAAGATAAATATTATAGAGTTTGTTGCCCCCTACGAGGGCGTCCCCTGGGATTCAAAGGAAGATCAACTCCTGTATGATGCCCTGGCATCGGAGGCAGCATCAGGCGATGAGGTTGTCTGGGATGAAATCTCTGCCTATGAATCCAAAAATGATTGAAATCAGATGAAAATTTCTGAAAAAGATATGCTTAAGCAGGCTATCCTTGATAAGATAAAGATTCTGGAAAAAAAAGTTGAAAGCTTCGGGGAGTTATCAAAGCCGGTCTCACCGGATAATGCCATAGGCCGGCTGACACGAATGGAAGCCATCAACAGCAGAAGTATCAATGAGGCCTCCCTTGCAGCGGCAAAGCAAACCCTGAATGCCCTTAAAAAGGCCCTGGAATTGATTGATGATCCGGATTTTGGAGACTGCACCCATTGTGAGGAACCCATTCCGTATAAAAGACTGCTGATCATGCCGGAAGCCTCTCTTTGTGTCTCATGTGCGCAAAAATTAAGTTCAAACCGCCTCTAAGAGAAGAATAATTGTCGACCATAAAAAAAATGCAAATCTGGGTTGATGCAGATGCCTGCCCTGTAAAGATTAAAGAGCTGCTGTACCGGATTGCACAACGAACAAAGCTACAGATTACCCTGGTGGCCAATCAGGCCCTCAGGGTTCCAAAATCCCCCTTCATAAAAACCCTTGCCGTAGCTGCCGGCTTTGATGTTGCGGACAATGAAATACTCAAGCTTATGACCCGAGGGGATCTGGTCATTACAAATGATATCCCCCTGGCAGCCCAGATCCTTGAGAAGGAAGGAAGCGCCATCAATTTCAGAGGTGACTTTTTCACAGAAGAGGAAATTCGATCCTGCCTCTACGTCAGAGATATTAAAGAGACACTCAGATCAAGCGGTATAGATACCCAGGGCCCCCGCCCCATGAACCAGAAAGACTGCCAGCAATTCTCCAATGCCATGGACAGGTTTTTATCATCCGGGAGATAAAAAAAATAGCGAGAACAGCTGGAGCAGCGAGAACAGTTATGGTAGGGTTTAACAGCAACATTTAGGCTACCACCACCCAGACTCGTTCAAAAATGCACACTAAGAAGAATCAGCAAGCATGACACTGATTATTAACTTTTAGTACCAGTTAATATTCAAAGGTGTATATCGAATTTCTCAAGATTCCAATTGATATCCTTAACCACAAAGGATCAGGCGGTAGTTTTGACAGGGATAATTATGCTTAGATGTGATGTCTTGTAACTTATTTTTAATTTTTTACTAAGAAGTTTTTATTTCTTCATCCATATGAACAAGTAATTCAGGTAATGGAAGTCTGTCTATATCCTTTTTGTTAAATCCTTCCTTTGATTTTTTTTCGTATAAATTTGCATAGAAAAAATTATAGCCATCCCAAATCGAACTGGCACTTGGGGCATCTTTCAAACCATTTTCAGCAAACCAGTTTCTAACTGAATAAACTATCTCCTCCGGTTGGCCTTCATGACATTTGCAATCACCGAAAGACAAATCTGATAAAGCTTTCTGAGTACTATATCTTTCCTCTTCAAGAATTAAAATTACTTTTTCTCTATATTTTTTCCCAGCTTTATAATCTCTACAGCCTAAATCTAAACCTAATTCAAATGGCATATTTTGTCTAAAGTATTCGCCTATTTTTTTTGATTTTGCTCTGCTCAAATCATGAATACCATATTTTGAAGATTCAATTAGTTCCTTTATTTTGTACAACCTAACTTCACCCGAGTCACTCCTTTCTGATGCGAATCGGGGAGTAAATCCGAGCCTTTTAACAGCATATAATAGTGCTTTCATTGAAGGATAATAAGCTTTGTCAAAAGGGCAATTGATAAAGACATTTTTTTCGAAACTCATAATTTATCTCTTAGTTGATTTTTCCCATTTTTGGATTGATCCGTCTTTTTTATGAATCACTACGTCACTACCAGATTTTTTTTGTCTCCGTGCATCCTTTATAGCTTCATCTTTTGTCTTATGTACTTTTGAGGCCCTTTTCGTGCCTTCCTTTTTAACAGCCCAGCCAGAATCACGCTTTACAACGTGGGTTCGTTTTGGAGTTGTGTTCTTTTTCTTAGCCATTTTCCTTTTTCGCCCCTTATCTCTGATGAGGTAAGATAAGTTTGAATATACCTTACATATTTATATCGATAGAATCAGATAATTTATCCCTATCAGAATTGTTTTTTCAAAACAACCGGTAAAAATACTCAATAAACTTTAATTTAAAATTTTTCCGGCAATTAATCAAATTTCAATTTGAATTATTTCTCAAGACTACTTGCATCCAATAAAATTCCTGTAAAGGATTTTTCTGGTAGTCTTTATGCCGCCTTCCGGCCCGCCCGCCCTCAGTGCCGAATTCAACGTTTGAATCCTAAATGATTTCTATTTTTCCTTTTGCATACCCGGTGGGTGAGGCAGCGGTAGGGTGAGGGGGTGGAGTGGTGTAAATTTTCGGGGCATCATGGACTGAGAGAACCGTAAAATTTCCGCTTCGTAAGCAGTCAGGACGACTGCTGGAGGTTTAACGGAATCCCCCTCGCCCTATCGTTGCCGGGTCTGAGTGATACCGCTTGGAGCCTATGCAGCTTAGGATCGAAAAGCAAATAATCTGTCAGCCGAAGGTTCTCCACCTGCTGCTCTCGCTGATAACTGTTCTCGCTATAAACGCAAAAACGCCCGGTGCCATCATGTGGAACCGGACGTTTTTGCGTTTATCATAACACCCTCTGGGTGAACTGGTTATGCCTTCTTTCGCTTCACATGGAGAATCGGTGTATTAAAAACCAGAGCAGAGACATCATCATCCCGCTGGACTTTCAGCTCCAGGGCGTCTTTATCAATTTCAAAATATTTTGAAATCACATTTACAATATCAGTTTGAAGATCGGTCAGAGTGGAGTCGTTAA
>PIVQ01000554.1 GCA_003354055.1 Desulfobacteraceae bacterium
TGTTGGGTCATCATTGCCAGCTCATCGTATGCTCGGGTCGTATCAAGACATCTATTTTATTCTCGGAAGTGTTTTTGCATTATCTGTCAAAAAGGTCAAGGATGAGCACGGGGTGGCTCACCTGAATTTTTTTAGGGTTTGAAATCGCTTGCTAATGGTGTATGAAATTATAAGAAATCAAACAGGAGGAGGAATCTCAAATGAAACACTCTGTTCTCGCATTTATTACCGCGATGTTGATACTCATGCCCAAGACAGGAATAACAGCCGATTTCCAGGAGGGAGAGAATGTTATTGTTGCCGTGGATATCGCGGGACAGGCCCAGAAAGTCAGTCAGTATCCGATTACTTTGGGCTTGGGCGTTGTGATTGATATTGGCGGTACTGAGCATGAGGTGAAAATTTATGATCCTGTGTGTCAGAATCCGAATAAGTGTGATTTTTATTCCTGGAAAACAAAATGGGTTAAGGAATCCATGATGATCCATACCCCGTCCAATGACGTTGAAAGTAATATGATGCGACTGGAGAAAAAAAGAATTGGCCCTGAAAAATATAATGCCTGTCAATTGAACTGCATCTCATTTTACCTTGGGGATATATAAACGTTTTCTGGCTCAGCCGGAATGTTTTTTTCGATTTTTTTCCAGATCAACCAGCATGACCATGGTTCTGTAATTGTTTACCAGTATTTCAAAAAACTGTTTTTCATATGATGTTATTTTTGACCTGAAGTTAAAGGCGATAATAGACAGATCTGCCTCGTTGTATGTAATGAAATTCAGGATGGGGACTTCAATAAAGTCCAGAACTTTGGGGTCCAGGGGATTTTGTCTCAGGAAATCGGTTGTGGAATCATAGGCGTCTATGTCATCAGCTATAATCTGCGCATTCTTCCTTGAAATATTGATGGGGGCAAGGGATTCATTGGGAATCACAATGGCGTCTGATCTTTCTATTTTTCCGGATGAGGATTTAAACACATAGCCTGCAAGATTTTTATTTTCATCGGTTCTGGTGATAAATACCGCATCGTAATCCTTTAGCAAAAAAGAGGACAGGTGTTCAAGCTCAGCCCCGGATTCCACCATATTCTCCAGGGAAACCATCAAGGAGCTTGAATAGCGCACCAGGTCTTTTAGCCTGAAATCGTAATTTTTCCTCAGGGTGATATCCTGAAACCAAACCAGTATTTTTTCGGTACTCCCTTTGGATTCCATGGCCTTTGCCTTGATTTCGTACCAGCTCAACGTGATGTCTGAGAATGCTTCCACGGACGAAGTAAGCCCATTCTGAGAAGTTTTGCATGTGGCCATTTCTAAAATGGAATCAAGTAATTTCGGGTTGATTAAGTCTTGGATGTGGGTGATGGCGTATTCCTGGAAAAGGTCCATTGTCTTGCCGATGGAAAGACGAATTTCTCCCTGCTGGTTCATTATGAAAACCGGGGCCTCTGTCTGGGCCGGCAATTCCACCAAGGCGCTGAAATGCCGTTGCCGGTACTTGACGTTTGACCTGGCAATGATCTGAACAAAAAGCGGCACAATAAAAGGAATAATGCTGTAATTATCAGTAAAAAAGCAGATAATAAATCCGATGACTGCCGCATTGATGTAGATTTGAAACGTCCCCAGCTCTGCCAGTGCAAAGCCCAGGTAGATTCTTGGTTTAAAATCGTCTTTTATTACAGGCATATTAAAATTCACTCGTTTTTGAAAGATTCATTTACACATACCACAAATGATTAGAAATACTCAAGGTGAAGGAAAAAGGGTGAATTTAACAAAAGAGGCCACGGCAATGCACATGAGCAGGACAATGACCTGTTTTCTAAAGGCCTCTTCATTGTGGAATCTGTGAAATAGAAAATTGCCGATCCCAATGCCCACGGCCAATGGAAGCATAAACCCCAGTGACAGGGTCAGGACCTCCCGGGTAAGCAAACCGCTGATCAGGCAGGAAATCAGGGCAAAGGTATCTACCAATAAAAAAAAGGCAATCATGGATGCCCTGGACACGGCGACCGGTCTGTCCGATGAAAAGTAAAACAATATCACAGGCGGTCCGCCAAGGGCAGCTACGCCCGTAAGAAATCCCGAGCACATGCCGACTCCGGCAGTGGCCAGGGGAGTTGTGGCCTGAACCTTTCTTTTTTGTCTGAGCAGGGCAAAGCAAAGACTGATCACCACAATTGAAATAAATATCCGTATGGGGGTTACAGGAACATAAATCAGAACCATGGTGCCCAGGGGAAGGGTGAGAACCGCTCCCAGTCCAATGAGTTTGAGGCCCTTCCAATCCACCTGGCGTATGACTTTGTAAAAGAGCCAGAGGCTGGCCGACACATCCAGGCAAAGGATAATAGGGGTGACCATGGCCGGCGGAAATACCAGGGTCAGTACCAAGGCACAGATCATGGCAAAACCGAATCCTGAATAGCCACGGACAAGACCGGCACCGAATACGGCCAGTCCGGCCAATATAATTTCCCAGCCCATTGTTTTCCTTTTCTTCAGGTTCTAATTGTCTTGTTCTTTTGCCTTGCACAGCCGGGTAAAATGGAAACTCCATGAAAATATACTAGGCCATACAAGGCTTTTTTATGTTTCTTTTAGCGACGACAAGAATCTACCTAAATGATGAAAAGGTCAACAATGTTTTCGCTAAAAAGTGTGATCGGGTGTTGGGTAGTTGTGCCGGACAAATTGTGATAGGGTGGAACAATGGAATTATCTCGTTGGAATATATTGGGGAGCTGCTTAGGTCTTATCTTAAGTCTGTTTATGCCTCCGCCTGCTTTGGCTGAATCCGAAATTATAACGGCGGACTGCTCGGAGTTGACCACCTGCCTGACACATGCCACCAGTCAGAGCCGACTCTGTCTGGATTTTACCGGAAGTCCGGCCCGGTGCAGGGTGACCGGAATGGTTGGCGGGGAACATGTGACAACCATAGAGGTGACAGGAAATGCAGATGATTTAATTCTGTTGAAGTTCAAATCTCTCTCCGGAAAACCCGGATACACAATTTCAGGTGAAGGGGCCTCAATTCACCGCCTGGGCCAGGGGCAGGTCTGGATAAAATTGAGCCGTGCATCTCCCCTATTTGAGATAGCAATATCTGCCCACCCTTATGGGGAATTTGAGTTTAATTTTAGAAAAATGAGACACTGATCTTTTCCGGGACTTCCAAATCAAAGAACAGGCTCAGTCGGTGTTGTTCCGTCGACTGTTTTGGCAAAAGGTCTAAAAATTATTCAAGGCTTTTTCATAAGCATTCGGGGCAAAGCCATATATGTGCTGGCCGTTGACAACCGCAAATGGAACTCCTTTTTTAGGGCTGATCTTATCTTTCCGTTGCGCAGCAGCTTTGTCCTTTTCAATGTCGTATGCAGTATATGCGATACCTTTTGAGCGAAAGAACTTTTCCGCCTTCTTACAATATTTACACCAACTGGTAACGTATAGTTTTACACGTGCTTTGCTGTAATCCGTTTTTTCAGGTTTGGTTTTCCGGGTCTGGCCGACATTCTCACCGTCATCGTTTTTTGGGGAAACTTTACTCTTTTTATGTGGCCGGTTCACCTCTTTGTTTTTAATGGTTGAAAAGGTTTCTACTTCTGTGTCAGGTGAAACATTTTCAGGAGGGTAGTCCTGGTAGTTTACGACACCATTTTCATCAACGTATTTGTACATTTTGGCAGTTGATAATTCACCTGTCATGAATACTGCAATACACACAGCCAATAGTATTTGTCCTATTTTCATAGATACTTCTCCTTAATCTTCAGAATTTTTTTTAAAAGCCGTCTAAAAGGTATACCCCATGGAAAAATGAAAGCTGCCCTTGTCCTCACCGGGTTCGGGATCCAGCTTCCACCCGTAGAGAAATCCGATGGGGCCCACCGGCGTCTGGTAGCGAAGCCCTAAACCAATGCTGTCCCGGAAGGATTCGGATTCGGTCCGTCCCTGGGTCCGGGCCACGGAACCAATATCATAGAATAGTGAGGCTTCCAGGTTTCTGCCGAGGTCATATCTGGCTTCCATGGACCCCAGGATCATCTCCCGGCCGCCTACGGAGTTGCCTTCATCGTCAAACCTGAGCATATTTTCATCAAATCCACGCACCGTTGTTGTGCCGCCCAGAAAGAATAGCTGGTCTTCTGGAACTTGTGTGTTGTTTCGATAGGGCTGGATATACCCGTACCGGCCGCGAACAGCCAGGGTCAGTGGCGCTGACAGGGAGTAGTAATACCGGGCATCCATCCGGAATTTGATAAAATCATCCAGGTCCGTATCAATACCCTTTGAGAAATCCACGTTGGCTGAGGTCCATATGCCTTTTCTGGGGCGGACATAGGAGTCCGTTGTTTTGTAAATGATGCCCGGGCTGATCACGCCGATGTGACGGGTACGGTACTGGTCGTCCTCTTCTTCGGTGAGTTCTCTGTACTGGGTCAGGTACTGGTCCCGGAATTCATAGACAAATCCCAGGTTAGTCACCACCTGTTTATCCCGGAAGGTCCGGAGAAAATCCTGGGAAAGCCCGTAGGTCTGGATTCCGAAGTCCTTGTTGAACTCCTCCCTTTCTTCGGTGAACAGGCGGGTGTGGGAGAGGACCCGTGTGGAGAAAAAACGGGGCTCGGTGAGGGCGACGTCTGCCTTATAACCGATCTGGCTCATCTCTGCACTGGTCCTAAGATCGAGGTTCCGGCCGGTAAAGTTCCTGTCCCCGATTCCCGCATTGACATAGAGATGCCGCTCGGTATCGTATCCGGTTCCGGCCTCCACAAAATAGGGTTTTTTTTCGGAGACCTCCAGAATAATATCTACTTCCTCTTCCTCGGTCTTCAGCCCAACAGTCCTGAGACGGGCCGAGTCCAGGGCATTGAGCCCCAGTATGTTCCGGCGGCTGTCCGTAAGCTTTGACAGGGAAAAGGGATCTCCTGTGGCGATTTCCATTTCATCGGCCAGGATTCGGTCCCGGGTTCTCAGGTTACCGGCATAAAATATCTGACCCACCCGGA
>PIVQ01000048.1 GCA_003354055.1 Desulfobacteraceae bacterium
CGATTTTTTATTTCAAGTACTCCCATTTTCCAGGGGCGGTTCATTCTGCTCATCTTGCTATCTTCCTATGTTGGAAAAAATTGTGTCTTGCCTTATTTAAGGGCGGATTTGTTTTTTTCTTCTCCTGAATCTTTTTCAAATCTGAATAATTGATCATAACGATATTGTTGGCCTTTAGAAACTCTCTCATTTCCTGGCTAAGGATCGGCTCCAAAATTACTTGATCTTTTGCTTTCAAAATACCCAGTCTTTTAAGGGGTTTTGGAAACAATTTAGATCAAGTTCTTTTGTAACGATTCCTTAATGGATTTCATATTCCCCCTACATTGTATATTCTTTTAACCGGGCAAACGATTTGACCCCATCACCAGATTAATTCAATCTATTGAATTTCAAGTTATCTGTATCTGCTTGTTAGGGTCAAGAATAAAAAGACCATTCAAAACTAACTCGGATATTTCATGAGACGAATTTGCTTTAGATGCAAGTTACAGGACGTGCCGCTGTAATCGTTTATCGTAATTTGCCTGCCCACACCTTCCGGGAATATGAGTTACCAGTCTTGTAAACCAGTCTAATTTGGAAAAAACAATCGGGATTGGTATCGGATAGCGGAGCCATTAAAAAAAGAGGTTGACTTTAATCTGGTACTCCTATTAACTATATTCCATTGTATCGTAAATCCCTCTGCATCTATATTGTCCTTAATAAATCACGATCAGATAATCCGGTATTACAATAGAAAATATTGACACTTAGTTCTAATTGTAAGTTGAATATTCCTTAACCTTTCAATCTTCATTTAGAAATTCATCTTCCATGATTAATGACCTCAGTACAGAAGCCTCATATTGGACTTGTTTTTTTGCCAAATTTAAAGCCATTTCTGATCCCGAAAGTCGATAAAAACATCATTTCGTGATGAAAATCGGGTCAAATTTGAAGACTGAGTGTCCATTTTATCTGTTGTGTTGATCTAACATGCTGAAAACACGTGCCTTATACTGCTTTCTTTGTTTTCTATCTCAAGGTCTGGATTAATTGAATATGCATCATTAAAGAACTGTTTTAACAAAAAAACCAATGCATTAAAAAAATATTAGTATTAAGGAGAATATCATGGTTGATGAAGATTATCTTAAAAGCAGGCCGGAAGCTCAGGCATTTGGAATTGATAAATTGAACAAGAGTCAAAGAAAAGCTTTAAAAATGCTTTTAAAAAAACTTGACTGGGCATGCACTGATGTAGAAAAAAGATCAAAAGATATCACGGAAAAGCCAGATTTACGCTGGACGATTAATATTCCTAAAAATAATCCCAACAGGGTCTTTTTTTTAACTGGTGGAAGGGGGTATGGTAAAACATCAGTGCTGTTTTCACTTATTAATCTGATAGGTAATAAGCTTCTAAAAGATGATTCACAAAACAATAAAATCATCAACCTTGCCAAGAACCTTAAACATCGGCTGATATGGCTTTACCCATTGGAGATGGAAACCCTTCCATCTTCAACCAACCTCCTTGCTGCTATCCTAAGCCGGGTTGACATGGCGATAGACCGTTTCCGCTCTCACCATCCTATGTTGCATGAGCCTAAGCATTCTTTTGGAATGCACCCGGAGGAGCAGGAAATTCTCCTCAATTTTATGAAACTTCAACAGGATGTTGCCCTTGCATGGAGTGGTAATATTGAAAAACGTGCAGGCAGTATGGATCCGGATGTTTATGCACTTGAAGTTTTAAGGGCGGAACAAAAAAGAATTAACCTGAATGAGCGAATTGAAAAGACGCTTGATGACCTTTGTAATAAATTTATTCCTTCTCAACAGGAAAATGGCAATCCTTGCATATTTGTATTACCGGTGGATGATTTTGATATGAATCCCGAGCGTTGTTTTGAACTTATCCGAATGATCCGCATGTTTAATACTCCAAGGCTTTACACCATTATTCTGGGTGACCAGAGAATCCTTTCCCATCAACTGAGTATCCAATTCCTAAAATCTTTAATAAAATCTGATATTTCGCCTCAATCTCCCTTGTTTTCCAATGACATATCGTATGAGGAGCGTAGACTCAGCCATGAATTATCGGCAAATGCCATGCGTAAACTTTTTGCACCTGGAAACAGAATATCACTTGGGCCTATGAAAAAAGACGAAGTCTTTAAATTCAACAGCAATAGTAAAAAATCGATTAAAGAACTATTGAAAACTTTTACTCATATTACTCTGAATACAGCATTCCAGGAGAATAAAAAGAAAAAGAATGAAACAAAATTTCAAATCATCGCAGGAAAAAAATTTGAATCAGTGTTTGATCTTTTTAATTTAAAAATTGATGATTTGATACATATTGATCCGACAATGAAAGGCGCTTTAAAAATCGAAGAGAATAAAGATGAATATATTTATGTGGGAAAACATCTCTTTACCCTTTCTGCAAGGCACACGCAGGACCTTTGGAATTATTTGTTCAGTGAATTTAAAAAAGAATTTAAAAAAGAAGGTAATGACGAAAACATTTCTTTTAGCGAAAAAAAATTAGTTAGATTTGCGAGAACAATTTTTTGTGAAAAAATCAGGGAAGGTGAAACTCTGACAATGAGATCCCATGGCCGTTTAAACAGTATTCTGAAAAAGGATTTTTCCGGAGATTTGCAATTTGCTACCTCTGATCTTGAATTTGCATATAATTACGGCGAATCAATCAGTATTCCACAATCCACAACTTCGATTGGAATTCATTTTCCTAAAGACTGGGATATCATAATAAAAGAGACTATGTTTCAACAGGATAGGTCTAAAGACAGGCGAGATGTCAAGGTTATGGATACAACAGCAGCCGGTATTGTTTTTCTTCACGATCTGCTGGCATTTGCAAACCCGCAAAAAATCATAGGTAAAAAATTCTTGCGTCAGAAAACACCACCTTTGTGGGCTTTTACTCAATGGTATTTCGGGGGCAAAGAAAAGAATATTAAAATCGCATGGCCTTTTCCAGACTGGCTGACCATGTTTGAATGCGATATTTTACGGCGTTCCTGGGTTCGGGTATGGAGATGGGTCGGATACGTCAAACGTAACGTCCCTGAGGCGGGCAATGATTGTCTCCAAAATGAGAAGATTAATGATCGTCTAAAAGAAGCACTCGCAGAATATCTTCCGTATGCATGGATAAAAATTATCACGGGGATACTCGCCGGACCGTGTGTTTATAAAAAGCGGCTTGAGAAACTCAAAGATAAGAACGAAGAAATCCAAAAGATCAAAAATGATATTGAAAACATGATAACAATAATTGAAGAACATATCGAAAAAAGGGACGAAACTTCAACTTCTTATTCTGTGCCATCAGACCAAACAGATGAAGATTTAAACAACTACAAACGTTCATTAAAAAAACGATTAGAGTTAATTGATCAAAAGGACAATGTATTCAACCTCATAGAGTGTTTTAGAAATTCAAAGCTATTTTTTGACAAATTGGTTAACTATTCTATCAAACTTAAGATAAGTATTCCGGAATTCAAAATTGAGAAATCAACAAAAGAACTATTTAATACTTGTAGTTTATTAGCCTTACCAACGATTAGCAGTATAAAAGATCAAAATTTAACGGAGGAAATATCTTTAGTGAAGGAAGATGAGTGGGAAACCCTCATACAAGAAATAGAAAACCTGGTTGATAACGGTAAAAACCAGTATGAATCGCGTCAGTTATTGATTCACAGCTGGATTTCAAGCGTTGTCTGTATGATGGCACCGGAATATGACTTACCGGAAAAGATCCAAAAAGTATTTAATGATTCGATTAATAGTAATAACGATTCAAGAATAAAAAAAATATTGAAAACACCTGAAATTTCAAACTCTGTAAGAAATTTAAGGGCTAAAAATGCTGCTATGTTTTTAAATAATCATGCTTTTGGCAAAATACCAGAATTATTTTTCCCTGTTCATCCCTCAAAAAAATTGTTTGAAATATTCAATCAAAAGGAGTTTTGTCCTTTTATCGATACTATGATTATCAATTCGGAACAATCACGGGAACTGTCAGAAATGAGTTTGACAACAATTATAGATTATTTTGACGAAATCAAAGAAAAATTAAAGAAAACCCCGAAGACTAAGAAATAAGATAATTATAATGAAAAGAGGCAACAATGGATTATACAGCGCCCCTTTCCGAATCACAAAGACAGCCAGGCATAGCATTGGAGTATCTGCTTGCTGAAATAGCCGCATTTCCTCTTGCTACGGTGACGGCATTTGAAAACCCTGTCACAATTATTGATCGTGATGTTAATACCAAATTTAAAACAACAGGATCAACAGGATTGCTATGGCGGGAGGCTGAGTCTTTTATTTGCCGGATTTGCCCTGATCTTTCCATTGATATGGCATTGGCTGCCAGGGATCATTTGTGGTTCGGTTCAGGAACAAGTGACAATAAATATCAGGGACCGGAGTTGTACAATTACCTGAGGCGGCTTTCCCATGAATTTCTGGAATTAAGAGGCGACCATGCGGTTCCTAAATTCATGGAGAATGACACTGTTTATGAGCGGGAAAGCAGTTTTGACGTAATAACCCGCCGTAATAATACCTTACGCTGGTTTTCTTTCTCCTTACCCATGGACCTTCTCCTTGGCGCCGGAAACTGTGACACCTGCCCACCAAGCAAGGTTGAATATCTCTCGTCACAAATGTATAAAAATCTTGAAGATTATGGATTTGCAGAACCTCATCTGCATGTGGGAGCTTCGATGGAATTCCCTGAGTTCTGGGTTGCCGTTTTAAATAGCATCGGTGCCCCTTTGATGAAAGCCGATGCTTTTTACAGCCCGGGAGCTGAATTCAACGAAGGAAAACTATTTTTCCCTTGGCTGGTCAGAGCTGCCCTGGCAAGGATTTTGCTCGCTCAATTTCTTTATTCAAGCCATCATCCGAAGATGGATTTCTCTCAGTGGCTCTATAAAAACGTTTACCCGGAAATCATTAGAAACCGGGGGCGATCAGTTCTTGAAACCCTTAGACGGGGCCTCATGGAATTGAATACAGGCTGTCTGAAACCCTATAATGGTCTTAATATAAATGCGATACTCTCCAGTATTTACCGGGAGTTAATTCACCCGAACCTGATCTCTCAACTTGATGATCATCCTGAGGTTATCCATGCATGTGACCCCATTGCACGACTGACAAAGTATTGCCCCGGTAAATCACCAAATCCGGAAATTTGTTTTGTTCACAAATCCATATTCTATTTTCAGGATAAAGCAAAAGAAAAAAAACCAGATCTTTTGTACACGTCGCTGTTCTGGCAGGTGATTCGAATGCGCTGCCTTCTATACCGTCACGTAACCCAGCGCCCTATGACTCCGGGCCTTGTCTGGTTTTTGCGTCATTATGACAGAATCAGCCCAGGAAGAAAAAATGCGAGTATCAAGCTTCTTGTAAGAAGTGCCGCAAAAACCTGCGGAATGGGGAAAGGGCTGAAATCCCTTGAGGTTAGGAAATCTCCCGGGGATTCAGTTTCGGAGATGTTAGAACTTGCACACGACGGGATTGAATCGATACGCTATTGGAATACAAAACGATATTGTTCAAATGACTTTACAAGACGTTTTCAATACCCTCTGCAGCCGGGAATAATGAACTACTTTGAAAGACCTGCGAAGCAGAACATGGAATTCGGTTTAGTGCTTCATTTTGAAAAACTCAGAGGAGAAGAAAGTCTGAAAGGTCTAGACAAGCCTAACTGGAAAAGAACGAATGCCGCACCGGAGATAGATTTAGGTTTTATTAAAAGCAAACCAGGTTTCCAGAACCGGTATGCAAAATACTACCGGGAACGGAAGTATCGTGCCATACTGCTTGGAAGATTACTACTTAACTTTCCCAGAACCTTAAAAGTAATACGTGGCATAGATGTTTGTACAGACGAGCTCGGTGTTTCGTCATGGGTGCTTGTTCCGTATTTTAGATACCTGACCGATGTCGGGAATATTGTTTCCCGACATCTAAAAACATGTTTGGGAGAAAAGGTCCCTCCATTAAGACGCACCGTTCATGCCGGGGAGGATTATGTTCATCTTTTAGGTGGATTGAGGCGGGTTGAAGAAGCAATCCGGTTTTTTAAATTAGGCCCCGGAGATAGAATCGGACACGGTATGGCACTGGGAACAAATCCAGAATCCTGGGCGAACCGCACCGGTAGAGTTGCCATGAGGCTGGAAGACCGATTGTTTGATCTTGCCTGGGAATGGAGCCAGTACAGTACTCATGTTTTAACATATTCATCTGGCAGGCTGGCATATATCGAACGTGAAATCACCCGGTTGAGCCAGATAATTTTTCACGAAACTTTATCGCCTTTTGATATTGAAAAACTGACCCAGCATTTACACGATGAAAAGTGGCTTAAAAAGGCAAAGTATCCGGACTGTGATATTTTTTTTCACAGCACGGCTTCAGAATCTCAGGAATACTATAGTAAAGACACTGAACATTACAAACAGTTAGATCTGTTAAAAAAATACCTCACAAATCCAGTGGTGTTTAAACACGGCCACACTGTACACTGGTTCGACGTTCTTCCCGAAATTGATACCATGATTACCCTACAGAACCATGTGCGAAGGCTTGTGGGCACCTTAGGTATTGTTGTCGAGGTTAACCCTACGTCAAATTTATTGATTGGCAATATTACAGACCTTAAGAATCATCCGTTCTGGCGTTTGGACTCACCAACAGGAGATGATGATCTTCCTCCGGTACCCCTTTGCATTGGATCTGACGACCCGCTAACATTTGCAACAGACCTGAGGAGGGAGTATGCCCTTGTTTATGAATCTTTAATCGATGGCGGATTATCAGCACGGGAGGCCTGGGAGTGGGTTGACAGAGTAAGGCGAATTGGAATGAATTCAAGGTTCACACTTAAACTGCCTGACGCGCAGAACCAAACAGGGAATATTTTTAACTATGAAAACCGTTTCAGTGTTATGGATAAAGAACTCCCCCGATCTTATTGGGTCTTAGGGCTTGATAAGGATATTGTCGATATGCCATGAGGTGTGGGGTATAGTTTGGTCAAGAACGCTGATATACAAATAGTGTAACGCCTCATAGTCAATACTGGACATGTATACAAGACGAGTGCAGACTGACACCCCGGGGCCGCAGACAGCATCAGGCATGACGACGACAGTGGCGTAAGGCGAGCATCGGAAAGCATCCAAAGGTTCTTGGTTAATTATCTCGGATCGATGGGATAAAATCATTAATTCCCCAATCAAATCTTATTAAATCTGAATCCAATTTGACATTTTTCTCCCTGCTTGATACCCCTAACGTATCTTAATCTTTATTCTTTTCTCAGGGGGTGGAATGAAATCTAAAATCATAAAAGGGATACAAAGACTTTCAACATATTCCCGCCTGCATTGAATGTGGGCATCTTACAAGAGGGATAAACAGATACTGCTGAAATAAGTCCGGATGAAAATTTAAGACCTCAACTATGCCTTTGGTGGATTTATCCTTTAATCATGAAGCATAAGAACGTATCAAAACACTTTACTTATAAAAAAGGGGGATTGTTATGAAACTGATCGAGTGGGAAGTTAATGAAGACAGCTACCAGGAACAGATTGTGATTCCCGAAGCCCAGAGAAAGCTTGCTGCAAACGAGGGAATCAGCACTGAAAACAAGCAGAAAGTGGCAGTGCGAATCCAAAACCTGAACACGGGTGAACTTTATTCTGCCCGGGTGGCGATTACAGGAAATCGTCAGCTCTACCTGCCAAAGGAGATTCAAAAGATGCTGGAAGGTGCAGGGTCAATAAGAATACAATTGGTGTAATAAAATATGGTGTAACAAAATCATGAGACAACGGACAATTGAAATCCCCGTATCGTCCATTATTCTTGATGAAGATATTTATCCCAGAAAAGGGGTAGATCTCAAACGTGTGGGCATATTTGCTGAAAATATCAGGGATGGCTTCAAATTTGATCCGATTGAAGTGGAGTCAGTTTCTGAAACGCCCGGAAGATATCGCCTCCTCGACGGGGCTCATAGATGGAGTGCATACAAGTCTACAGGGATAGCAGAGGTAGAAGCAGTCATAAAGAACCTGAATGGGACTGATCCTCTGCTATATGCCGCAAAAAAAGCCATTGGCCCGAGACAATTGACGGAAGACGAGGCAAGAAACACTGCACGGCGCGCATATACCGGAAATACAAGTCTCAGTTCCGCAGATATCGGAAAGGCCATCGGCCGGGCAAGACGAACAGTGGACTCTTACATAGCCGATCTTCGGGCTGCAAGGCAGATGGGCATGGACATCAAGATATTCCGCATGAATCGCCTTGGCATCCCCCAGGACAGGATTGCAAAAAAAATGGGGGTAAATCAGGCATCGATACATAACCATTTATTAAAAATGGCAACATTGCCAAATCTAATAAATGCCGATTTATCCCGAGGATTCACAGTTGCCCAGGTAGCAGAGAAGCACGGCTGGACAGATCCAATGGTCTGGTCACTGGCCCTTGAAGGCAAAGATGATCAAGACAGGTTCAAGGAACTTGGCTGGGGGCTTCGAACCTGGGATCAATGGGATTTTAATGATTGTGATAAAAGATTCGGAGATGAATGGCCCGGGCGAATCCCGGCACAATTGATCGCACACATCCTCTTTTACTTTTCCAGCCCAAACGATCTGATTCTTGACCCCATGGCCGGGGGTGGCGTGACTCCTGACACCTGCCTTGCCTTAGGCCGCAGGTGCTGGGCCTTTGATATGATGGACCGGGCAGGGCGTCCTGAAATCGAGCCACATACATGGACCCTTTCATCCAAAGGGCACCCGGCATGGCCTGTAGGTTCAAAAACAAAACCGGATCTCATCATCTTTGACCCGCCATACTTCGACAAAAAAGCGGACGGCTACGATGAAAAAAGCATATCCGGATTGTCTCAAGATAAATACCTTGAATTTCTTGAAACCTTTTTTGCCCTGGTTAAACAGCATGCTAAAAAAACAACACGGCTTGCCTTCATCAATGCAGACTGGCGGGATTTTCAGAATACACCTGCAAGTGAAGAATCAAGCAAAGGGGCCATCATGATAGGTGATTATCTTGATATAATAAAAAGAACAGGATGGCAGTACACCCACATTATTCAGGCCCCCATGTCTGCGCAGCGTTTCAGTGCCGTCGTTGTCAGTGCCATGCAGAAAAAAAGGATACTGGGCGTTACAAGCAGATATGTGATCGTTGTAAAACAATCAGTTTAGGATCGGCTCCAAAATTACTTGATCTTTTGTTTTCAAAATACCCAGTTTTTTAAGGGGTTTTGGAAACAAGTTTCTGCCCTTCAGGGTATTTAGATCAAGTTATTTTGTAACGATTCCTTAAATAAAACGGTTTGATTTAAAGCGTCGGCATTCGTTTTTTAAGTTCTTCAATCAGGGCTTTTACAAATTTATCCCCGGTTCCGAAAACGATCCACAGGGGCACTGCAATGGCACCGCCCAATAAAGCCACACCTGCGGCAGCTTTCCCGATGATAAGCGAGGCCCAGAGGGTTGCACCCATACCAAGTTTGGATTTCCAGGAACTCTCATCCCACCCGGTCCGCTTTAACTCCACAAAGATCTTCTTTATCAGCGGTATCAGTATCTTTGCCTCTTTGGTGAGCTGGATAATGTCCTGGAATTTCTCTGCCCGGGATTTTGTGCTGTTCCTGAGCATCAACAATTTATTTGCCCAGAGATGAAGGGCCATGCCTTGTTCTGGGGTGGTGTTGGCTAAGATGCGGTGGATGATTTCTGTAAATTTATTATTGGGTTGGGCCATTTTATTATCTCTGTTGGATTCACGTTTTTGAAAAGTTATCACAAACGATAGGGGATTGCCAATTTCAAGTTTGTCATTGAGGTTAATGGATTGGCATCGATGTCATCCTTTACGCATATTAAATTATATTTATAGATAAGTATGCGTGGGCAACAAAATAATGAGTAAAACACAATGCAAGTTATCATAAGTCTCTGACTTGCTATTAAAAAATATGCTGCGGGCTGATCCTTCCTATAAATAATTTATATTATTTATTGCACTTCCATTTATAACGTTATACGAAAGATATGCGTGATTCATGAAGGCTCGTATATCGCTATTATAATGGAAATGGGAATCATTTGAATAAGAATCTTTGTAATTTAATAATATGGTGTCAGCAAATAAAGTACATTCAACTTTTGTTGATTTTTTTTATCTCTTTCAGGAAAACGTTTTGAATAAAACATTCTATGTTTACGCTTTAAAAGATCCGAGAATTAATCCTGCCCAGATTTTTTATATTGGTAAGGGGACAGGAAGTAGAGCATGGGACCACTCAATAAATGTTGATGGAACACGTAAAGGTGTATACATAAGAGAGATAATAGATAGTGGGAAAAAAATTATTGTTACTCAATTGGTTGAAGATTTAAATGAAACACAGGCACTTAAAATTGAATCTGAGCTAATTTCCAGCTTTGGTACAATTGATAACGGTGGGATTCTCTACAACACAGTGATACCGAAGGGTGTCGTTCGAAGAGTACAGAAGAATATCAACATTCCTTCGGGAATTATCGACAAGGCTCAAATTGGAATCAAATTATTAAAAGATGCTATTAGAGAGTTTGCAGAAGCTAATCCGCCCGGAATCACAAATTCAGACTGCGCACATTACTTAGGTCTCCAATCTGATAATGAAGGGAAACAACAAGATTACCTTACCTATAGTGTTCTTGGGATCCTTCTTAAGGAGGGACGACTTCAAAGTGTAAGAGAAAGTAATCGACGAAAGTATAAAAGTATTAACCAGTGAATTCTTAGCTTGTTTGTGGCTTGAAACAGCGATGTCTCTACTCACATATGCTGGTGAAATATTCAGTGAATTTAACAAAAAGAAGAACCATGAAATAAGATGCCTGACTATTTAAATGTACAACCGTCTCCTGCTGCTCTTGTTCAATCATTGCGTGATATTGGATATTCGATGGAATCCGCTATTGCTGATGTAATTGATAATTCTATTACAGCAAAAGCGAAAAATATCCATGTTAATTTCGCATGGAATAATGAAAATCCATGGATAGCTGTTGTGGACGACGGTTATGGAATGACACCTGCAGAGTTGACTGATGCCATGAGGCTTGGAAGCAGAAGCCCTCTGGAAGACCGGAGCGATGAAGATCTTGGACGGTTTGGTCTCGGACTGAAAACAGCGTCTTTTTCTCAATGCAGACAGCTGACACTTATCAGCAGAAAAGATGAGATACTGTCATGCAGAGAGTGGGATCTTGATCTGATTGAAGAAAATCCTGATAATGGCTGGCGGTTGAAGGCTCTCGAAAGTTTTGAAATCCAGGCGGATGAATGCCTTGGGGGGATACTGCCCTTGATTCATAGCACGGGAACCATTGTATTGTTAAGGAAGCTGGATCGTTATGATGGATTGGAAAAAAAATTAAATTCACTCATTGAGCATGCAAGAGTGCATCTTGAGTTGGTTTTCCACCGTTTTCTTTCTCCTCGCGCAGGGAAAAAAAAGGTCAATATTTTTTTAAATAATGATCGTCTGGTTGCATTCAATCCGTTTAATCCATCTCATACCGCAACTCAGGAACTTCCAGAACAATTTATACATGTTGACGAACAAGCTGTGAAAGTCCAGCCTTACGTTCTGCCACATTACAATAAAACCCCACGCGATGAATATCAAAAATATTCCTGTGCCGGGGGATATCTTCAGAATCAGGGTTTTTATGTTTACAGGAATCGAAGGCTTATTATTAAAGGAACGTGGTTCCGTCTTATAAAAAAAGAAGAATTGACTAAATTAATACGTGTGCAGGTCGATATCCCAAATTCTCTGGATCATCTCTGGAAAATTGATGTGAAGAAATCACATGCATCCCCACCGGAAGCAATAAGAAATGAACTGAAGCTGATTATTGACAGAATAGCAGCTTCAGGAAAAAAAGTTTATCGACAGAAAGGAAAAAAACTTGCCTCCACCGTAAAAGTTCCCGGATGGACAAGAACAGCAGCAGAAGGAAAAATATTATATAAAATCAATCAAGAGCATCCCTTAATCACACAATTTCAAGATGACTTGGCCGATGAAAAGCAACAGGCATTTAAAGATTTGATTTTTATGCTCGAAAGCAGTTTCCCCACAGAATTGTTCTACAGCGACGTCGCAAAAAAACCTGAAAACCTGTGCAAACCTGCATTCAATGAAGAACAGGTTTCCGCCCTCCTCGATACCTTTGTCGATCAAATGATAAATAGCGGTATTCCAGAGGCAGAAATTGCTGATCGAATAATTTCAATTGATCCTTTTTCAATCTACTCTGAAGAAGTTGAAAAGCTGTTACAAATGAAAGGAATATTAAATGAGTGATATGGTAAAAACGCAAGACCCGGCTGAAATTCTAGAAAAAATTGAAGATGGCGTTGCTATTCTACTTGATGGCGGGAAGAAGGATCGGAATACAATTATCAATTTTGTCAGAATGGTAGTTGCCAGCCAGAACAATCAAGATACAGTTTCAGAACTGGGAATTCTGCAGATAACAAAAAGACTTGAGGCTCGTTTTGATATAAGTATGGGTGTTGGTAATCTGCTCTCTGCGGAGGGGTATACGCCATGGCTTGATGATGCCCGACAAAATATTGAATGGTATTACTGGGAACGATACAGGCGGCTTCTTCCAGATAAAAAATTTAACCGTAAGGTTATCAATGTTCTGGATATAGATACAAATAAAATCCTTGATCACCTCGAAAATCCCCTTAAAAAAGGGGGGTGGAAAAGAAAGGGACTTTGTGTTGGACATGTTCAGTCTGGGAAAACAGCGAATTATCTCGGTGTTATCTGTAAAGCCGCAGACGCCGGTTACAAGGTGATTATTGTAATGGCCGGATTATTAAATGCTCTCAGGAATCAGACGCAGGAACGCATTGATGAGGGGTTTGTTGGTTTTGACAGTTCTCAACAGTTAGAAGCCACAACACTTGAAGAGAAATTAACAGGTGTTGGAAAATTCTATGATTCATCAAACTGGCACTCGCCTGTGCCTCTCACTACTAATTCACAGGATTTTGATAGAAAAATTGCAACACAATTGAGAGCACAGATCAGTCAGTTTAACGAACCTGTTATTTTTGTACTTAAAAAAAATGTCTCTATTTTAAAAAATCTTATTGACTGGTTTAAAAGTAACAATTCAGAGCTGAGCAGATTCCCCATGCTCCTGATTGATGATGAAGCCGACCATGCATCCGTCAATACTAATCGGGAAGATATGGATCCTACTGCTACCAACAGTCGCATTCGAGAGTTGCTTAGTTTATTTGAACAGAGTTCATACCTTGGGTACACTGCTACCCCTTTTGCCAATATTTTCATCGATCCTGAAAATGATGATGATATGCTTAAGGATGATCTATTCCCCAGCGATTTTATTATCAGTCTGGATACGCCATCCAATTATGTTGGAGCGAGTCGTATTTTTGAAGAAGACGGGGATCTGGACATAGTCAGGGAAATAAATGATTACGAAGATACTCTTCCCCTTAATCATAAAAAAGATGAATTGCCCCCGTTTTTACCTCAAAGTCTGCACGAGTCTGTCCGCGTATTTGTTCTTGTAAAGGCAGTTAGAAATTTACGTGGTCAGAGGAACAGCCATAACTCCATGTTGGTAAATGTCAGTCGGTTTACCGATATTCAGTCAAATGTAAAATGGCAGATTCATGAATATCTTACAGAATTACGAGATGCGGTTAAAAATCATTATGCCCTTCCTGAAAAAAAGGCCTTATCCAGTTCCAGCATGCTTGCCCTGAAAGAAACGTGGGATAAGGAATTTAAAGAGACAGAATTCATCTGGGAAAATGTCCAGAATGAACTCAGTGCTGCTGTTTCTCCTATTCGTGTCATCGAAGTAAATGGATCGAAAAATTCAGAACCTCTGGATTACAATAAGCATGATTATCCTAATGGTCGTAATGTGATTGCAATAGGTGGTTTAAGCCTGTCTCGTGGCCTGACCCTTGAAGGCTTGACCGTCAGCTATTTCCTGAGAAATTCTATTATGTATGATACGCTGATGCAGATGGGGCGCTGGTTCGGTTACCGCACAAACTTTGATGATATATGTCGTATCTACATGAGTGCAGAAGCTAAATCATGGTATGCCCACATCTCAAGAGTTACCGATGAATTGCGTGAAGAATTCAGCAGAATGGAAAAAGCAAAAATGACACCAAAAGATTTCGGGCTGTGTGTGCGAAGCCATCCCGAAAGTCTTATTGTCACTGCAAGAAATAAAATGAGAACTGCAAAACCAGTGTTACGACAAATTAATTTGTATGGAAGACTTGTCGAAACAGCAGTCTTGAGTAAATCTGATGATGTCGTGGAAAATAACTGGAACGCGGTGCGAAGGCTACTCGATTCTGCAAAAACAGAGGGTGTCCATAAAGATTTTAATGCCAGTTATCTCTTTTTAAAAGTTCCCAATAATCATATTAAAAAATTTCTGGATGATTTTATAAATCATCCGGCATCGCAAAATACTGAAAATCGTCCGCTAATTGACTACTTGAACTTACTCCATAATCAGGAAAACATATCAAAATGGGATGTTGTCCTGTTAAATAAACCGGGATCAAAATCAATGCTCGACGGGCAAGTTGTTTCTGGACTTCCTGTAAAACCACAACTCAGGAATGTAATCCTTGAAAAAGGTAATGGAATTGCTCAAAAAAACCGTCGAATCGGATCAGATCCAGATGAACAGGCTGGGTTAAACGATATTACCATGCAGGATCTGTTAGATCAGTTCGGCACACGATCAAAAATAAAGTCTGCATTGTGCAGAAAAGTAAGAAAAAGGCCTTTGCTGCTGCTGCATTTATTAGATTGTCATTTTGATGGTAACTCCATCAACAACCAAGGTTTTTTTGCATTTGGCATAAGTTTTCCGGGTGAAAGTACTGTAAGAAGACCGGAGAGGCTTGTTGAGTATGTTGTTAATACCGTATGGTGGCATAATAATTATGCCGATCTTTTTGATGAAGAGGAGAACTCATTTGAATAATCCATGGGAAGAAATAGAGATACCTTCGCAGGATATACTGTACCGGGTTATAGACTCTGAGCACCCCCTGAGATTGTTGCGGGCAAGGGATATTTACGGTCGGTTTCTTTTCATATATGAATTTTCCGGATCAGATCATATCCCGGACAAATTTCCTGAACTGAATGGTATTGATATCCACCTGCAGAGCCCGGAACAATCAGCCTCAGGTGGCTATATGCTCCTTCTAATTCTTAAAGAAAACAAGGAATGGCAGATATTTCTTTCTCTCTGCAATGATCTTGTATCATCGTCAAAGTCATTCGAACAGAAGACAGAAGCAACTTTGATTATTTTAAGACGGCTTAAACGCTGGCAGTATTTTCTACAGAAAGTCCGTTCAGAACTTTTATCTGAAAAAGAAATTAAAGGGTTGATTGGTGAATTGCTTTTTATTAACAGGCACTTGATCCCGGCTTTCGGGGCAGGTACAGCTATTCAGTTCTGGCAGGGCCCGGAAGATGCTCCACAGGATTTCAACATCCATGACTGTGCTGTTGAGGTCAAATGCCAGTTGGGAACGACAACACCGTCGGTCCGTATTTCATCTGCTGATCAGTTATGTACTCAATTATCAGAGATGTTCCTTTATGTCATTACACTTGGAAAATCCGATGAAACAACCAGACTTGCAGTTAATCTTCCATCTCTTATTGGTGTGATCAAACAACAGCTGGAATCAGAGTCGCCATCAGATCTGGAACGATTCAATGATCTGCTTTATCAAACAGGGTATATTGAATCAGAAGAGTATGAGCGGTTCAACTATATACCGGTTTCAGAGAAGATGTTTTCAGTAAACAATGATTTCCCAAGGATCTGCTCGGAAAATTTAATCACGGGAATAGAAAAAGTTACCTATAATATAACTCTGTATGACTGCGAACGATTTTCTGCAGTACCAGGGTGGATGGAATTATCATGAGTTATGATGACTTTTTTAAAGATTTTATGCAGGATATTTATGCACGTTCTGCAGCAGAAAGCGATTTCTCAGAAGTAGTTTTTACTGAAAGAGTCTGCGATTTTCTTGTAGAGCAGGCGGTGCTTGAAAATTATACTGCTGCAAGCTATAAAAAGAAAGCTTTAGGGATAAGAGTTGATGCATATGATTATTCAGATGAATCCAATATGCTGACACTCATAGTCACTGATTTTTATAATAAGCCAGCATCACTGACTAAAACTCTGATGACTAAAGTTTTCAAACGTGCAATGAAGTTTTTTACAAAAGGATTGGACAGCTCATTCCATAAATCTCTGGATGAGAGTGACCCCGGGTTCAGCCTTGCGAGAGACATTAATACCTTCTGTTCCAGCAAAAAACTCAGGAGGATACGTTTCATATTACTTTCCAACGCCTTATTGAGCAAAAGCGTTAATGATATAATCCCTGAGGATGATGTTAAAGGATACCCCTGCTCATTCGATATATGGGATCTGGGTCGTATTCAGCGTATTGAGGAGTCAGGAAAGTCTCGCGAGGATATTATTGTAGATTTCAGTTCATTACTGAACCAGAACCTTCCCTGTTTACCTGCCTCTAACAGTGAAGGAGCTTATAAATCCTATCTGCTGGCTCTTCCCGGATCGCTGGTTGCCGAATTGTATGATGAGTATGGTGAGCGATTGTTAGAGCAGAATGTACGAACATTCCTGCAATTCCGTGGAAAGGTGAATAAGGGAATGCGGAACACGATTCAAAACAGTCCTGAAATGTTTTTTGCATATAATAACGGCATTACGGCCACAGCAGAAGAGGTATCAACTACAGAAGTTAATGGCCAAGTCACTATTAAGTCTATAAAAAATTTTCAGATCGTTAATGGCGGGCAGACAACAGCATCACTTTTCAACACTCACAGAAACAATAAGGCTGACTTGGCTGCAGTACATGTTCAGGCAAAACTTACAGTCATTCCTCCGGAAAAAACAGAGCATATTGTTCCAAAAATTTCTGAGTATGCAAACACACAAAACAAGGTCAGTGCGGCAGATTTTTTTTCCAACCATCCTTTTCACCTGCGCATAGAAGAAATATCACGCCGCCTGTGGGCACCATCCTCCGCGGGTAGTTTGCGTGAGACTCACTGGTATTATGAACGAGTAAGAGGTCAATACGCCAATGCACAAACCAATCTCACGCCTTCCAGGAAAAAAGAATTTCTGGCAATTAATCCAAGAAAAGAAATGTTCATAAAAACAGATCTGGCAAAATTCCAGGGATCCTGGGATATGAAACCACACATTGTAAGTCTTGGTGCCCAGAAAAATTTTGTAAAATTTGCTGAAGCAGTTTCTAAAGGATGGGAGAAAAATGAACATGAATTTAATGAACTATATTTTAAACGATTGATTGCAAAAGCAATTCTTTTTCGAACAATTGATAGATTTATTATGAAGCAACCCTGGTATGGAGGATATAAAGCTAATATTGTGACATATACTGTTGCTAAATTTTCTCAAATGATTAATATCACCGGAATGTTTCTTGATTTGGAAAATATCTGGAAAAGGCAGAGCATCACAGATGAAATGGAAAAATTTCTGATAACAGTTGCCGAAGCCGTTAATTCTGTCATCCAGGATACGCCGGTTGGTATAACGAATGTAACGGAATGGTGTAAAAAAGAGCAGTGCTGGAGCAATGTACAGGAAATATTATTGGATATTCCTAAACAGGTTAAAGGTGAATTAATTACAACATCCGAGAGAAGGTACAAAGATACCAATGCCAAGTCAGTACAGAAAATTGATAATGGCATCCAGGCACAGAAGTACGTTTTAGAAAGAGGGGCCTCTTTTTGGAATAAAATGATTGAATGGGCTCAATCAAAAAGAGTTTTTTCTCCCAAAGAACATGGATTGATGACGGTTGCAAGTCAGATTCCTTTAAAAATACCAAGTGAGAAACAATCCATTTTATTAGTAGATATTGAGAAAAAAGCTGTTATGGATGGTTTTACAATATGAGTTCCATCCCGATTATTGATTTGTTCGCTGGTCCCGGAGGGCTGGGAGAAGGCTTCTCTCAATTTGAGAGGACTGGAGCTAACGCTTATAAAATTGCGTTATCGATTGAAAAAGACAAATATGCTCATGAGACATTGAAATTAAGAAGTTTTTTTAGAAATTTTAATTCCAAATCCGTCCCTGATGAATATTACAACTTTATTCAAGGCAAAATTTCAAAAGATGAGTTATTTGACTTATTTCACCATGAACATGATCTTGCTGATAAAGAAGCGTGGCTGACTGAACTTGGGAGTGTTGATGATAATGAGTTAGACCGTCGTCTGGAACAATCTATTGGTTCAGCTGATAGATGGGTTTTAATTGGGGGGCCGCCATGCCAAGCATACTCAACAGCCGGGAGATCAAGAAATAAAGGAATAAAGAATTATCGACCTGAGAAGGATAAAAGGCATTTTCTTTATAGACAGTATTTAAGGATTATTGCGTATCATTGGCCTTCAGTGTTTATAATGGAAAATGTGCGTGGTATCCTTTCTTCGAAAATTAATGGAAAGCGAATATTCCCCGAAATTCTTAAAGATCTTCAGCGCCCGGCAGATGTTTTCAATGGAGAGTATAACAGAAAGAAGCATAGCTACCGTATTTTTTCTTTAGTGAAATCTCCGGACGATTTTTCAAGTAATGGAAATCCTCTTTATAAAAATTTCAGCGATTTTACAATTAAGTGCGAGGAACATGGTGTACCTCAAGCACGTCATAGAGTTATTCTCTTAGGCGTTCGAGATGATTTTTGTAGTCCTCCTTATCCTATTTTAAAACAAACGCCTCCTGTTTCTGTTAAAAAGGTTATTGGTGAGTTGCCGAAATTAAGAGGTGGTTTTTCCCGAGGACAGGATGATAAAGAAAGATGGTTCCACTGGCTGGACCAAATCATTGAGGAGGATTGGTATCTCCGTCTGAAAACAGATCCTGAAAAGACAGACGTTGCGGAGTGTATTTTTAATGCAAATCTTGATTTAAAAAGGCCTGAAGAAGGAAGAGGGGGAGAATTTATTGAATGCGGAGTAAAGTCAGGCTATCTGCCTGAATGGTATTTAGATGGAAAGATAAAAGGTGTGTGCAACAGCACTACTCGAACCCACATGGACAGAGATCTCTATCGGTACTTCTACGCTGCATGTTTTGCCAAGGCCAAGAAAAGGTCACCTATCCTCAATGAATTCCCTTATGAACTTCTACCTGAACATAAAAGTGCTAAAAAAGTAACTGGACATGGCAATTTCGCAGACCGATTCAGAGTGCAAGTCAGTTTAAAGCCATCAACAACCATTATGAGCCATATTTCAAAAGATGGGCACTATTATATTCATTATGACCCTACACAATGTAGAAGCTTGACTGTAAGAGAAGTTGCGAGATTACAGACTTTCCCCGATAACTATTTTTTTTGTGGGTCCAGGACCCAACAATATGTCCAGGTCGGAAATGCAGTTCCTCCTTATCTCGCTCACCAGATTGCTGACATTGTTTATCAAATTATTTCAAAAACGAAATCGGAAAATGATAATGGACAGTCTGACAAAAGAGAAACGAAGTTGGAATATGTCCCGAATTAAGGGGAAAAACACTCAACCGGAATTAATAGTAAGATCATATCTTCATAAACATGGATATCGTTTTAGATTGCATAGAAAGGATCTGCCAGGTAAGCCGGATATCGTTTTACCAAAATATCGGACAATTATTTTAGTTCATGGATGCTTTTGGCACCGACATCCAGAGTGTAAGTATGCTTACATGCCCAAAAGTCGAATCGAATTCTGGAGGGAAAAATTTGAGGGGAACATCAAACGAGATGAAATAAGAGTCAAACAGTTACAGGAATTAGGATGGGAAGTTATAATCATTTGGGAATGTGAAACAAGAAATCAATCAGATATTGAGCGTGCATTATCTGAGTTCCTTGGAAGAAATGAGTAAACGGTATAATGATGCTATAAACGGATACTTACGGTGGACCCCAAAGCCTGAACAGGTTCACTGCTGAAATAAGCTCTAAATCTTTTAAAAAAAATAAAAAATCGAAAAGCCCACAACGTCTGGCCTTATTTTTTATGCGCCCGGAGGGCGTGGAAAAAATAAGCCAGAAGCCGAAGGATTTTCATGCTGCTTTCTTTAACTCCTGTTTCATAAAATATATTTCATCCGGTGTCCAGTTCTCCAGAGATTGATGAAACCGTTCCTGATTATAATACTGGAACCAATCCTTGAGCCCATTACGGAGTTTAGACCCGTTCTCAAACGTCCTCAGGTAAAAATAATGATATTTCAATGTCCACCATAACCGTTCAATAAAAATATTATCCTGAAAGCGGCCACGTCCGTCCATGCTGATCTGTATCTCATTTTTTTTGAGAACACCTGTAAATGCGTTACTGGTAAATTGACTCCCTTGATCTGTATTGAAAATTTCAGGACAGCCAAAATTATGGATAGCTTCTTCCAGGGCCTCAACACAAAAGTTGCTTTCCATTGTATTCGATACTCTCCAAGAAAGAATTTTCCGGCTATGCCAATCCATTATGGCCACCAAATACATATATCCCTTCTCAAGCGGAAGGTAGGTGATGTCTGCCGCCCATACTTGATTGGGATGATCAATGCATAGGTTGCGGAGCAAATACGGATATATCTTGTGTGCTGGATGAGGTTTGCTGGTTTTCGGCTTTGGATATATAGCTTCCAACCCCATTAGTCTCATTAGTCGCTGAATTCGTTTTCGGTTGTTGGCGTAGCCCAGTCCTTTAAGAAAAGTTACCATTGATCGACTCCCATAACACGGGGTTTTCATGTATTGTTCATCCATGAGCCTCATTAATTTGAGATTCTCAGGCTTTTCCCCTTGCGGCTTATTATAAACCGAAGTGCGACTGATTTTAAGCAATTTGCATTGCTGAACAATACTGACATTGGGGTTTTGGAATTCAATCATATCTTTTCTTTGCTTACGACTTAAAGACTGAGCTTTTTCGACAAAAAGTCTCGTTCCACCTTTAATTTGCCAATATGTCGATACAGTTCATCTACTTTGGCTTCTGACTGCTTATCTCGTTTGTGACCTTTATCAAAAATGTTTGCTGCGCCTTCAAGTAAATTCCTTTTCCAAGTGTGGATCATTGTGGGATGAACCTCGTAACGGGCGGCCAATTGTGCCACTGTTTCCTCATTCTTCAAGGCTGCCAGGGCAACTTTGGCTTTGAATTCCGAACGGTACTGTTTCCTTTTCCTGCTCATAGTCAACTCCTTTGATTTAAGGCGATTTAGAGCTTAGCACATTGTTCGTTTTTTAGGGACCACCGTAACTCTTGTAGCAGAAGAAAATGCCGAAGGTCGTAACTGTCAAAGAAACTGTTTCTTATCGTTGATAGATTTTGTTCTAAATGATTATTAAGAGCATGGTATGTACGATAAAATGAAATAGTTTAGATAAAAGTTAACAATCACAAACTCCTCACCCCCATCAAAGTAACATCATCAAATTGACTCTCCCCCTGAAACCCAAGCACCTTGTCACCAACTCCGTCACAAAGCTCCTGAGCAGACCCGCCCATATGTTCCAGAATAATTTTCTTTAAATTCTTCAGCCCCAAAAATACCCCGTCCTCATCCTGGGCATCCGTACACCCATCCGTATACATCACAAGCGTACTACCTTCCGGAATGCTGATTTCCTGGATATCCATCTCAGGATCAGGAAACAGGCACAATGCCATCCCATGCTTTTTTTGAGGCCGGGTGATCACCTGATTCTCATCAATAATCAGCGGCAGTTCATGCCCGG
>PIVQ01001365.1 GCA_003354055.1 Desulfobacteraceae bacterium
ATGACGATGACGATCTACACGGAGGCGAGGAAGATAATGTCAATGAAGAGCCTGAAGTTTTGCAAGCCGAAGAAGTTAAAGAAGAGGACGAAAAAACGGTCGAAGCCGAACAAGAGCAAAAGACCGCTGAAGAACCTGTCACGGTAGACGAGCCAAAAAAGAAACGCGGTCGCCCGAAAAAAATAGAACTGGTGAAAGATATTCCTGATCCGAAAAAAGCAGATCCTATTGAAGAAATCGATCCCGCCGCCGATGAACGTGAAGGCGATCCTAAAGAATTGGGGCGTCTAGCAAGATTGCAAGATAAAGGTCCAGATGACAATCCATTCGAGGGCGGCACACCTGAATTTTTGAAGTGGAAATCTGGGTGGACTAAAATTGATAGTGATATCTATGAACTAGTCCAGAAAGGCTACGACGCCGGGTTTGAAGAAAAGCCTAAATCTGAATGCCCTTGGAAGGCTGGTAGTGATGAGTTCACTTACTGGATGAAAGGTTACGACGACGCAATTAAAGACAATGCGACATAAAAAAAGCCCGGTATAAACCGAGCTTTAGTTTATTGAAAACCGTCATGTTAATCCGTGGCGGTTTCTTTTTGTTCTGGTTCTTGCACTTTTTCAACAGGCATCGATAGAAAGGCTCTAACAGCGCAATCCTTGGCTTCCAGTAGCTTTCTGAGGGCGGTCGCGCTCTCTGCATTCTTTGGCAGCTTTTGATCGATTTGATCTGCCAGTACGCCAAACGGTTTTGAGATCCGCTGCAGAACTTCCGGCAAGTGATCGTATTTGAAAAACACCATAATTTGATGCGACATTCTCCGTGGCGCTGGTGCGTCCTCGGTCTTCTCTTCTGCTTTATCTTCTGACTCGTTATCCATTTTTCTACCTTTCAATTTTTAATATGGTCTAAAATCTTTCTGGCGTTATAGATACCAAGGCCAAATATAGCGATGGCACACGCAGAATATAAGTAAAACCCTGTATAGCTATTCATTTTGTAATGATGATCGGCACCAATTATCATAACCACTTCAACGGTAATAAAAGCGATTAGATATACAATAGCGAAAATCCCGACATACATTCTCAATCTCCTATGGCATTTTGTGACCTGTAAATTAGTTGACGACTTCGACCCATTTGCCGCCATCTATATGAATATACCGAACTTTTAAGTTCTTGGGAATATCATGTATTGGCAGAGGAATAGCGAACCTCGGATCCAGAACATAATCGC
>PIVQ01000555.1 GCA_003354055.1 Desulfobacteraceae bacterium
AGCCATTGAATCCATAAAGTTAGGTGCCAGGGATTATATTACCAAACCCTTTAAGCTAGATGAACTTCTTTTCCTGGCACAACAGGTAATCAAAGATAAAAGGTCAGGTTCAAATACCGTGGATGATAATATCGGCACTGTCCGGTATGAAGACAGAAAGTTCATCCAATGCCCCAACCCGAAGATGCAGAAAATATACCGTGTAATTGAACGGGTAGCTCCCACTGACAGCACCATACTGATCCAGGGAGAAACAGGTGTTGGCAAGGATGTCTTAGCCACCCAGATCCACCTTTTAAGTGAACGAAAGAAAGGCCCTTTTATCACCCTGGACTGTGGTATGCTAAATCACAACTTAGCGGAGAGCGAACTTTACGGTCACAGGAAAGGAGCCTTTTCCGGTGCGACAGAACGAAAAGAAGGACTGGTGGAAAAAAGTAGCGGAGGAACCCTTTTTCTGGATGAAATTGGAAATATAGATCTTGAGCTGCAGAAAAAATTCCTACGGTTTCTTGAAACCGGAAAGTTCCGTCGCGTGGGAGAAACAAAGGAAATCAGCGTTGATACAAGGATAATTCTCGCAACGAATATTAACCTGCACGAAGCTGTTGAAAAAGGTCTGTTAAGAAAAGATCTGCTATATCGAATGGATGTCATATCCCTGACTCTCCCCCCTTTAAGAGATCGATCCGAGGATATCATGCCCCTGGCCGAATATCTGCTTGAACTATACGGAAACAAGAAAAGGAAAATGGAAATTTCTTCTGATGCATCAAATATTCTAACAGAGTATTCATGGCCGGGAAATGTAAGGGAACTCAAATCCGTTATAACCAAAGCCATGCTCTTTGCCGACTCTGATATCATCATGCCTGAAGACTTGCCTAGCCACCTTGCCAGGAATAAAAAAATTATAGATCCCTCAACAAAAACCCTTGAAGAAATAGAAAAGGATCATATTATGGCGGTTTTGGATGAGACCGGCGGCCATCAGACAAAAGCCGCAGAAATCCTTGGTATCCACAGAAAAACGCTCTATAAAAAAATCCATAAGTATAATCTTTTTGCATAAATGGATACCAGTACGACGGCTTATAAAAAACTCGCATTTTTTAATCTAACTGGGGGTTTTTGCCCATCCCCCCGAAAAGTACGGCAGGATTTTAATTTAGAGAACCCATTGTGCCATAATTAATAACAAAGGAAGTCAACGCTTTTATTGACAATCTCCTCGGCGACACATCAGAGTCCAGGGTTTTGATTAGGATAATACTTGAGAGGCCCATTCAACATTTTATCATTACTTTTTAACACCGGCCATAAGCGGCCGCTGCATTAAATTTTGAACCATCGGGAATCTTGCCAAAACCGCTGTACTTGCCCCCAGAGGGCGATTGCGGTCCGTCTTAATGGCTTTGTTAGGAACTTTTTCATGATTCATCACTCAATTTTGAGTAACGCCATTCAATGTGCTTGCATAAACCATCCAGATCTGGGAACACGATAGAGTGGTTAACTCCAAGAGTATTTAAACGACGACGCAAAGTAGAAAAATCCTCAGGTGAGATTATTAATTTGGTTAACTTGGGCTTGTAGTCCTTATGGTTTTCCAAACGGACAACTGTGCCACCACTATTGAATTTGTGAACTGTAAATAGTCCTGATTGGGAGGAGATTCTTCTTGTAATAACTGAGGGTCGAAATACTTTTGTTTTTCTGTTCGAAAAAGGAGTATATTTGGTAAAATCAATATTAAAATCATCTACTGAAGGAGCAAACGCCCAAACGACCCCATTGCATTCATCGCCATCATCATCAAGTCCAGGAGGATCTTTCACTGCAAACCAAAGTGCAATTAATGCGCTGTATGTCCAATCAAGAAGGCGAGTTGGAAGACCATGATGTTGACCTAAAGCTATAACGTCCCAATCGTTGTCAGGCCGATGTTCCACTAATGGTAAGCTTGCTCGCTTAAATTTATTAATTAGGAGTTTCTCAATATTTCCAATTTCACCTTTAATATTCAATCTAGCAAGCTTTGGAAGCAGTTCCCAATCCTCTGGTTGGCCTCTAAATATCAAATCAGACTCGTTCCCACCTTTTTCTTCTTTCTCTTTGACTTCATTTATAGCTGTTATAAATTCTTCAATGGTAGAAACTGTATATTCTTTTATTTTTGCCATAATTTTATTTTCATAACACAGGCATCACCTGCCGCTTTCCGGATGATGACACCAAATTAAAAGTTGCCATGATCACCTAACTTTCGCTCATCGGCGGCGAATTGCGGTCAGGTGAATGTGACTGTTAGCTATAGTGCTTATAAGTATCTATGTCAATAAAGGCCCCAATTTCACCCAACAATTCGATTGTTCCGGCTTCAAAGCCTATTGCAGGTGTTGAATGATTTTCGTTAACTGAAAACCACAAAACAACTTCAAATTTTGATGAAAGATCAAATTGATCTATTGCTTCTAATATCTTTGATTGCTTCGGTTTAAGAATGTTTATCAGTGAAGAAGACAACTCATAAATATCAATAAACTCATCTACGATGTTTTCAGTTGATAACTCCCAAGAGTTTTGTTTTGCGGGCTTTTTAAAAACCATATCACCAGCACGAACCGTCGATGTTGGCTCAATTCCTAGGAATTCAGTCAATTCATCAGGATCAAAATGATCGCCATACAACTCGAAATAGACCCTGCCCTCATTTGTTGTCAAATATTTCTCCTTTGGACGAGCTAACGGTTGAACTGACGGGCCGCGCCAAAGAGCCTGAAAAGGCGGCTTCGTTGCTCGCGGTCCCGTCCAGTGATGGATTATAAATCGAATATTGACTAAGTTTCAAAAACTACCTCTCTTGCACCAGATTCTGTTAATGCGTCTTTTAGTAAGTCTTGCTGATATCCGCAGAGGAAACCTTCAAGGGTCTCTGAACCTTTTACAATAACTTTTGGCCTGACTATAGTTTTGGCATCTTTATGTACTTTTCGAATGCAATGTTTAAAAAAGGCTATCAGGATCTCTTTTTTCGAAGGATATACTTGAATCCATGAATTTTGCTTAAAAAGATCTACACGCCTATTCGCTGCGGAAGAACTAAGTTCATCCCCAACGCCAATAACCTTTGGCTTTTTCTCATCAAAAGAGAGAAACACAACAGTTTTAATTGAGACATCCAGTTCTTTTCTGCGGAGGTTTACAAGATCTGGTTCAATTGTGATGATGACATCCGATGACATTGCATTTAGGATTAGATCCGATATTCTATTCATTGAGGTCCTATTGATTTATAACGACTTGGGTAAGAGGTTGGGAATAGAGCGCAACGGAATTCTCAATCCTTCTTCACCCTTTTGTTATGTGTTTTAGCATGGCCCATATTTAAATATAAAAAAATTATTAGCCTTATCTATAAGACCTAAGTCTAAATCATATAGCTGCCATGTAAGTCTATTGTTTTTTGGAATTTCCAAACTTGCTTCACTATATATCTCGGCTATAAATTTTTTATTTTCCAGATTTGGATCTATGTTATGGATAATCTCATTATAGCTACTTGCCATATCCACCATGTGTAGAGGGTGTCCTGATGTTGTAATGACAGAAGGTAAATATACAGAATTAGGGGGTACCCCTCTTGAGGAGTATTCCTCAAATATACTCCAAAGTCTTGATCTTTCTTTATTTAAGGAAACGTCATCAGACTTGGATTTAAAAACAGAATGATCAAAAATCGCAATTACACGAAATTCTTCTCGAGTAACTTTAACAAAAACCACTTCATTTGTTCTTGCTGGAAATTCTTCTAAATGTAAATGATGAAACCCCATTACATTCAGCAAAAAATCTTTATCTGCCCACTTGTCATTCTGCGTGTTAGGCGTATAGCCTTTTTTGTGTGCTTTTAAAGAGAGGTAGGGAGTTAAGTCTGTTCCGGTTGTTACTTCTATGAACAGTTTATCCATTTTTCCTTTTAAATCGAGAAATCTTTGGTCATTAAGCACATAACTCTCTAATGATACTTTTCTTGCTCTTAGCGGGATATATCGTGATTTCCAGTTTAGATAATGAAGTATTATTGGCAGCTTTGCTTGACTCAATAATGCCTCTTTAGTTTCTCTGTTATTAGGGAAGAATGGAATTTCTTTAATAAGTGACTCTTTGAATTTTTTTATTCTCTTTGATTCCATAAAAGTCTATTGATATTCGATTGACACATAACAATATGATGTGTGGATCTGTATATCTTTCATGATTAGATAGCTACTAGGATATCATACGGATATGAAGAATATCCAGATCTGGCTATTTCCTTTATATCTGCCAATTTCATACCTACCAGTATTCGGTAAGCGTGTAAAGGAACTCTATAATAAATTTTCTTTTGGTAAATAGACCTTTCAGGAGTCAACAATAACTTGCATCAACCATAATTCGGTTTAGGTGCGTAGTTATGGTATTAAAGTTGATCGGCCATGGTTCCAGAAAGGGCAGCACTAGCAGATGCAAGACTCGGTAACTTTGCTTTAAAAAATGAGTTCGAACCCCTTTCTGTATAGTCTTATCAATCCGTGGAGTAGTCGGGTTGATGAAATGAATTGTAGAAACGCTTAAATCTGACCATGCAACAGTTTAATTAAGCAGTAAATCCCCCAATAACCAAAAGGTTTATTGTGTAGGTCCGGATGGGGTGCCCGCTCCATCCGGACCCACAGTAAATACCAGGTTGATCTCCACCCGGTACAGCATTTTGCCGGGCGGAGAATAGCGCACATTACATTATTATTCTAACCTTGGTATTTACCGCTTACAGAAAATCTGGGTGGGATCAATGACTTCCCGGATCAGGCGGATCTCCTCTTTGGTGGGCGGAGTAAATTCGTACAGATTCTTATCCACCATGAGTTCAAATCCTGTAGCCTCCCGTACACTTTGAACGGTTTCTCCGGGCATAGTTGCCAAGATTTTCATGCGTTTGGTTTCGTCGTCAAAACCCATCAGGGCCTTGG
>PIVQ01000049.1 GCA_003354055.1 Desulfobacteraceae bacterium
AACCCCTGTGCTCTCCTTGATTTTTCTCAGGTAGAATTTGGAATAGGGATAGAGATCGCCGTTGGTGAACTTTTCAAGGATCTTGCGTTTGATGCTCAGGGATTCCGCAGAAATCTCGATCAATTTGTCCAGGCGTTCGAAGAAGTCGGATTCATCTGCGGCCACATAACCGATTCTGGGCAGGTTCAGGGTCACAACACCGATGGAGCCGGTCAGAGGATTGGCACCGAACAGGCCGCCGCCTCTTTTTCTCAGTTCCCTGTTGTCCAGCCTCAGTCTGCAGCACATAGACCTTGCATCTTCAGGGTCCATATCGGAGTTGACGAAATTGGAGAAATACGGAATGCCGTATTTACCGGTCATTTTCCAGATGTTTTCCAGCTTGGGATTGCCCCAGTCGAAATCCTCGGTAATATTGTACGTCGGGATGGGAAAGGTGAAGACACGGCCCTTGGCATCCCCTTCCATCATGACCTCTGCAAAGGCCGCATTGATGATGTCCATCTCGTCCTGGAATCCTGCATAGGTCTCTTCTTTGTATTCGCCGCCGATGATAACGGGGGTATCTTTCAAGGTTGTGGGTACGTTCAGGTCCATGGTGATATTGGTAAATGGTGTCTGGAACCCGACCCGGGTGGGAATATTTATGTTGAATATAAATTCCTGAAGGGCCTGCTTCACCTCTTTGTAGTTCAGGTCGTCATAACGGACATAGGGGGCCAGCAGAGTGTCGAAGTTGGACATGGCCTGGGCACCGGCAGCCTCTCCCTGGAGGGTGTAGAAAAAGTTGACAATCTGACCCAGGGCGCTTCTGAAATGTTTGGGCGGTGAGGATTCTACTTTTCCGGCAACCCCTTTGAACCCTTCAACCAGAAGGTCCTGGAGATCCCAGCCAACGCAGTATACAGACAACAGACTTAAATCATGGATGTGGATATCACCGGCATAATGGGAGTCTCTGACCTCAGGCGGATAGATCTTGTTGAGCCAGTACTCTGCGGTAATGTCCGAAGATATGTAATTGTTAAGGCCCTGGAGGGAGTAACTCATGTTGGAGTTTTCTTTCACCTTCCAGTCCATGCGGCGGATATAGGATTCCATGAGACCGACATTCTCTTCAATGGCGATTTTACGGATCTGGTTGTGCTGTTCCCGGTAGATAATGTAGGCTTTTGCAGTCTTGTAAAACGGAGAGTCCAGCAGGACCCGCTCTACAATATCCTGGACTTCCTCTACTTCAGGAACGGATCCCAGCTGAAGGTCCCTGGCCAGTGTCAGTACCCGCATGGTCATTTTTTTGGCTTCCCTGCCATTAAATTCACCGGTTGCCTCGCCTGCCTTTTCTAAGGCCCTGGAGATCTTGGAAGAATCGAATTCAGCTACCCGTCCGCCACGTTTTTTGATTTGCTCAAACATCTATCCACCTCTTGAAATCTGATTGAAATTAGCTTATCTTGTTGTCTGCTGGCCAAGGGAATACATCATGTGATCTCTTTGACTGACGCCAGATTTATCGCAATATATTGTGGTTGTCAAGAGAAAAAGCCCACATGTTGTGGTTATTAACATAAAACATACATGGATAAAAATGCAGTTAGATCAGAATCCTTTTTTCAGAAAGACCATAACCCCTTGGTATGATTCCAACTTTACCTGCTGGGCGTTGATTTGGGCAATGGGGGTGGTGTTCTGCTTTGCCGTTGGCGGGATTATCGTGGCTTCCAACGACCCCGGCTTCTCTCTTCATATCTGGTTTCCAGGCATGCTCTGCGCTTTATCCGGATTCCTGGTCATTAAAATCTGGTTTCGGGTCCGAGCCCGGGCCAAAAATGACTAACCAACCTTAAGCCCTGTCCACTATTTCAATAAGATGGTGAAGTATCTTCGCGGTCACTCCCCAGATTACCACGTCTTCGTAGGGATAGGTCAGTTCCATGATATTGGGTGTGCGGCCGGCATATCCTTTCTCGCGTTGAACATTTGCCAGGTAGGCAAAGGGGATTTTAAAGACCCGTGAAATCTCTTCTGTATCAAAGTCTATCTCGTCATTCTGATTCCATATTCCGGTAAAGGCCTGGATATCCTTATTATTAAGGGTCTGAAAATGTCCCAAAGATCCCATCACCTTGACGTTATCCGACACGATTCCCATTTCTTCTTTCAGCTCCCGCAGAGCTGTGCCCTCGGCAGATGTATCCTCTTCATCCACATGCCCCCCCGGAAATGCCATCTGGTTCCGCCAGGGATAACCTTCCCTGTCCGCCTTCTGGATAAAGAGCAGGGACGGATCAGAGTTAAGCAGAAACAACGCCATCACCGATGTGGGCTGATAACGCTCAGGATCCGGTGGAAGCGGATGATCTGCCGATTTAATGGCGTACTGGATTTTTTCAAAACATGCTGACTGGTCCATATGCCTCCGAATGCTGTGTTGAGATACTCAAGATACATATTATGATTGCCCTTGTCAAACCGTGTTTTCATGAATGTAACTGCTTTTGATCCGGGGCTTTACAGAGGGGAATATTCCTGCTAAGAATTTGATTTATAAATGGTTTCCAATTCAAATTGCCCGGCTCACCCCTTCAACCCGAGGAGGTTAACGTGACGGAATTTTCATTAAATAGTATACCCGGTGTGACGGTTGTGCGCCTAAGCGAGGCGCATATCGACGGCATCATTGAGTTGATGAACAAAGAGGGATGGTATTACTATGACCATCATGAACTTACGCGGTATCTGAATCTGGATCAGGAGTGTTTTGTTCTCCTTAAAAACGACTGTATTCTGGGGAGCATTTTTACCACAAATTACGGCAACCAGGCCTGGATCGGCAATATTGTTGTGGCAAAAGATGCCAGAGGGCAGGGGCTTGCGGCGGATCTGCTAAGAACTGTCATCGATTATCTGAAAGAAAGCAGGCAGATTCCTACATTCCGGCTGGGTGCGGTTCCATTGGCAATCGGCCTTTACAAAAGGAAAGGATTCCATGCAGAATCCTTTACAACGGCTCAGGAAGCTGAATTGCCCCTTGAGGCAGAATGTAATGAAATACGCTTGAACAAGAATGTTAAAGTCGAAAAACTTCATGCACAGGACCTTGTGGTAATTGCAGATATAGATGCCCAATACTTCAAATCAAACCGCCTGGAACTTCTCACGGAGATCTACAATGATTCAATGAGCTGTGTCTGTTTAAAAGATAAGGGAACGATTGTGGGCTTTCTCATGATAAGACGGCGGCAGACTTCAAAAGATGAGGGCGGTTTTGCCGAAGGCCCGGATCATGCCTACCGCCTTGGCCCGTCCTGCGTCCTGCCGGCCTACGGCATCAATGGCTTCAAAGCGCTCTTCCGAGAAGCCATCGGTCCTGTTAATGAAGAGGTGGCCCAACTCGGTGGCACTGCCAGGATGTATGTTGTATTCCCGAAGAATGCCAATAAAGATGAGATATACGAAGAAACCCGGGAACTGGCAGAGGCAATGGACACGGACACGGATATGGACCTTGACAGGACCTTTGACGAACATGACCATATCTTTGGCGCACCTGCATCAGCAAAAAATGATGCACAGTGGACGTTCATGGAATCCTTAGGTTTTCACCAGGAATATTTTGAGCAGATCATGAGTTATACCCCCGGAGAACCGGAAAATACCCATCCTGCCCAAAGAAAGGCCACGGCCACCCAGGCCGTGCCGGAAGGCATTTTCGCCTCAGCAACCCCTGGTGACAAGGCATAACGGGAATGCCACAGCCAGTGTCAATTCTGCGCTGGTATTTCTTTTTGATTCAGGATCCTAATAATCCTTAGAAAGCACAGGAGAGACAATCATACCTAACGGATCAGCGATGCAACACGCTTTTTACCGTACCGAATCCCCAGCCGATCCATCCGTTTTCGCAGGGTGTTGGGATGGATATTCAACAGCTGGGCTGCCCCCCCCGGGCCGTTAATTTTTCCCTTTGCCGAAGCCAGTGCATTGGTAATATGAATGCGGTTTGCCTGGTCCAGGCTTAAAAAAGAGGCCGGACAGAATCCCTCCGGCACGGTATGCACGGCCTGGATTTTTCCGGAAAGAATGCCGGTAAAATCCAGAGTTCCATTCCTACAGCAGATCATGGCCCGTTCCACAACATTCTCCAGTTCTCTGACATTTCCAGGCCAATGGTAATCAGTCAACTGCCGGGCGGTGCTTTTTTTAAGTTGCGGCAACGACCCCAATTTAAGTTTCTTCGCTTTTTTCCGGATAAAATATTCAGCCAGATCATGAATATCCGCTTTCCTATGACGAAGGGCGGGAATATGAATGGGAAACACGTTTAGACGAAACCAGAGATCCTTCCTGAAGCTGCCTTTGGAGATCATGGATTCAAGATCCCTGTGGGTGGCTGAAATGACCCGTATGTTGACGGGATAGGAACAAGAGCTGCCCACACGTTCGATTTCACGATTCTGAAGAACATTCAGGAGCCGGACCTGTGCGGGAAGTGGGAGTTCACCGATTTCATCCAGAAAAACAGTTCCCTTGTCAGCACGTTCGAATCGGCCCTGTTTTCTTAGGACCGCACCCGTAAAGGCCCCCTTTTCATGCCCGAACAATTCGCTGTCTACAAGAGTTTCGGGAATGGCACCGCAGTTGACACTGACAAAGGCGCCTGCCCTGCGTGCCGACATGGTGTGGATCTGGGACGCGATCAGCCCCTTGCCGACTCCGGTTTCTCCAAGCAACAGAACAGAAGTATCCAGGCCTGCCACCTGCCTGACCTGTTCCATTGCCTTGGCAAGTCCTTTGTCGGCACCGATCATTGCTGTATTTTCAAGAGGATTACCTCTACTGCAGCTTGCTGTTTCCATTTTCATTTCTCTTTGCACACTTACCAGTCAAGGATTGAATCCATTGTCTTCCCTGCCGGTCATAAAACTCTTCTCCCGCTTTAGCGTCAGAAACAAAGGGGTATCATCCGTCTATAAGCTAAAACGGATGAGTTGATAAAAACCGGCGAAAAAAGAAAACTTTTACCCTTAATCTTCAAAAGGCTTTATAGGGAAGGCCTTCCATTGATGCCCGGATCTATCAAGTTAGGTGTTACCTCTCAGGTATTACTTCATTTTTTAAACCGACTGCGAAATGTTCGTCTGGCCCGGGTAAGGAGAGATTCCACCGCGCGGACCGTCACCCCCAGACTTTCTGAAATTTCCCGGTAGGTCAGCCCCTGGACGTGGCGAAGATGGATGGCAGCCCGCTGGTTGTCAGGCAGGCTTGAAATGAGGACCTCTATCTTTTCCCTGAGTTCGGACGCGCAAAGGTCGCTGTATGGTGTCCTGAAACAGGCCGGTGCAGGTGGGTCAGGCATGGTTTCCGGCCTATTTTTCCGCAAATGATCAATGCAGAGGTTTCGGGTGATTCTAAACAGATAGGTGCGCAGGGTGGCATATGAACAATAGGAGCCTGCGGTGCGGTAAAGCCTTAAGAAGACTTCCTGGGAGATATCCTCAGCCTCATGGGGATCATGCAAAAGGCTGAGGGCAAATCCGTATACGCTATTCTGATAGCGGGTCAGAATTTCTTTGAATGCCTTTTTATCCCCATTGTGAATCCGGGCTATCAGGTCAGCATCAGTCTTTTTAGTCTTTTTCTTATCAAGGGTGGAAGAAATCAAACTTTCGGTTTTCCCCTCATCAAGTTTTTTTTGTGCCTCTTTCGAACCTCGGAAAAAAGTGAACTATTTTCTTAGGTCCGATAAGGTCTTGAATTTCAACGATATACTTGGCCTTGCCACGGATTCCTCGTCCATCCGGTTGAGTTCAAGGCTTCCCTCTTCAAGAAAGAGTCTATCCAAGGGCAGTGCGCAGCCCACATTCATTGATGCCCTGGTTTTCCACCTCGTGTTCAAACCGGGACAGGGTCCTGTTCTGCAATCCCCGGGAAGGGGCCGCAGGACAGATTCCATCAAGAATTCCGGCCAGGTTAATAAAATCATCCGCCTTAGCTGAACAGTCCGGGCATCCGGCAAAATGCTGTTCTAAAGCAGCGGTTATTTTTTCCGACAGTTCACTGTCTATCCAGGCGTCCGTCATTTTCAATGCATCCTTGCATCTCATCTAAATGTCTCCTAGTCCTTAGGGTCCATCTAATATAACGGGCGACCCGGCAAAACCCGGCGCAATTAATTCAAATGATCTGATTCCAAACCGCTCTTCTTACCCTATTTGATAACTTTTAGCAATTTTCCCCCATGGGGGAAATCAAATTACCCCATGGGGGAAAATATATAGTGATTTGAATGTAAGTTACTGAAAATATATGATTTTTACCAAGGCATGCTTCGTGCCCTGATAGCTGATAGGCAATGGCCCCTTTGTTCTTTCGGCACTCAAACCGGTTAACTTAAATAAAAATCAGGTGTAAAATGAAAATTCATCTTCACAAAAATGCAACCACCACTCCTGCCCAACGGGCGTATATTCAAAACAACCCCCATCTCAGCGTGGCCTGCCTGGCAGAGAAGACAGGGGTCAGCAAAACCACGGTAAGACGTTGGCGGAACCGTTCCGATGTGTTTGACCGGCCCCACACTCCGAAACAAATAAAAACGGCCCTGACCCCCATTGAAGAGGCCAAGATTATCCTCTGCCGCCTGGCCACCAGAAGCGGGCTGGACGATTTGAATCAAATAGCCCAATTTTTCCTCGGCATCAACTGTTCAAGGGCCAGCCTGAACCGCTGCCTGAAGCGATACCATATTTCCCGGCTGCCTGCCCTACGGCATGCGGTGCCATTTGATCTTCGGGATTACACCGGCACTTATCTTTACTATACCTGTTTCCATCTCCCGGCGTTTTCAGAAGGAACTTCCCCGGTTTTATTCCATACGCTTCTTGATTGCACCTTCAGGACGTTTCACGCAGATTTTACCTCCCGGGGTGAAGACTTTTTGGCACGGCATATCCAGGATTCTCCTCTGAGGGTCCTTGGTATCATTTACACTGATCCTATCGTTCTGACCCCGGGGGAAATTTATATCCCAAAACAGTCCCATTCCGTTGAGTCATGGTGTAGGTCCTTCAATCTGGGAGCCCACCATATAGACATTCAGTATACCAAGACCATCCAGCGGCTCAACGACACAATAACCTCACTGTGTAATGATAGCGTCCCGGTCAGCTGGGAATCTCCCTGGTTATCTGAAACCGGACTCAAAAGAACCATTTCCCGTTACAATACCCGTTTCCCCCTGAGCGCCTTAAAAAGGCAAACACCACGTGAGGCCATTGAAACCCACTACACCCATTTTCCCAACAGCTTTCAACAAAAACCCGAAGTCCTGGCAGCAAATCTTTAGGGGGACAAAAAAAAATCGGATTTTGTCGCACGGTAAGTATCAGCTGATTGTTTTCTAGACAAAGCAAAGGGGGAATAGAGGCAGCAAATGAACTTCATAACCAATCTATTGAGACTTTTATATCAAATGCTTTTTAACTAGTTTTTGCCCCTAAAGGCCCATTGGTTTTTATACGATACCTGGCTTAAGCACGGATTGATCCGGGCGGTTAGCTCCCGCCAAGTTCCAAACAAAAGCGCCGGGTGACCCTGGCGCTTGAAAAAGGTGAGCAGGCAATGATGCCCGTCACCTGTAACCACAATTCACGGAGGAAAAAAACATGAGTTTAAGTATAAACACCAACGTCGCTGCATTGACTGCCCATCAGAATATGCTTTCATCAAGCAATGACATGAATGCATCCTTAGAGAGGCTCTCCACCGGCCTGAGAATCAACAAATCGGCGGATGACGCTTCGGGCTTGACAATTGCCGATTCCCTCAAGTCCCAGTACCTGGGTCTGGGGCAGGCCATATCAAATGCCAATGACGGGGTGTCCATTGTTCAGACCGCAGACGGTGCGCTTGAGGAATCCGTCAATATTGTCAATCTCATCAAGACCAAGGCCGTACAGGCAGCCTCTGACGGCCAGACCGCAGAAACCCGTGCCGCCATACAGGAAGATATTGACAAACTGATTGAGAACCTGGATTCCATTGCCAAGACTACGTCCTACAATGGTCAGCAATTGCTGAGCGGATCCTTTACCAACAAGGCCATCCAGGTGGGGTCCTCTTCCAATGAAGTCTCCATCATCAATATCGGATCTTCTGAATCCGATAAGATCGGGCACATTTCAACCGCCACCCTGGAACTGGACAATGAAGACGGCGGTGAGGTCCAACTCACAATCACTTCCGCCATCACAGGGGAAGATGTGAAACTGAAATCCACCGAGATCCTGTATAACAACGAAGAGAAAAACGGCATGGGAGCCCTGGCTGACGATATCAACGCCCAGACTTACCTGACCGGCGTCAGCGCCGTGGCTGTGGTGGAAAGCACCACCGAGGAAGCGGTCCAGGAGGGTACCACCGGAGATGATTTTTCCATCAACGGGGTGACCATCGGCGCCATCCCCGTGTCGGAGGGTGATTCAAATTCCTACCTGCTTACGGCAATTAACGACAAGACCACGGAGACCGGAGTTACGGCCAGCCTTGAGACCGACGGCAGACTGACCCTGACCTCTTCAGACGGAAGGGCCATTGAGGTCACGGATACCGGGGATGTGTTCGGCAGCCAGGATGGTGAAGATTTGTCCACCATCGGTCATCTTAGCCTGACCCAGGAGGGATCCAGCCAATTCAACATCGAAGTCACCATCAGCGGAGGAACCGGGGATGAAATCACCCTGAGTTCCGATCTTGCAACCATGGACGACTCCATCCTGGGTGCCGGGTCCTCCATTGCCGAGGGGTCGGAGCTTGCCTCAGGCACCGTGGTGGGCGGGGATGCCATGGTCTACGAAACTGTTACCGATACCGAGTCCGATTATGAGCTTGAGCAGAGCTCTACCCTGGCTGCCGGCTCCACCCTGGCCGCGGGCACTGAGATCGGGGGAAGCGTGGTCGTGTCCGGGGATACATCCGCCGCCCCGACGGAAGAGACCACCCAGGATATGCTGGTGACCAAAGGCTCGGTACTGGAAGCGGGAACAGTCCTAGGGGAAGGTACTGTGGTTGCCGAAACCTTTACGGACGGCACCACTACCTATTCCAAAGGCTCCACCCTGGCAGGTGACGTGACCCTCACCGATGATCTCCTCGTCTCAGAGGACCTCACCCTAGCTGCGGGCTCTAAGGTTGCGGCCTGCTCCACCCTGGCCGCGGGCAGTGTCATGGGCGCGGATATGAAGGCCGGTGTGACATGGGATGCATCTGTTACGCCTGGTTCTGCTCTTGGTACCACCGCTACCGTTGATGCCATCGTCAACGCCAACGAGGCCGACCTTGCAGCTAATGACGAGCTGGCAGCCGGGTCAACCCTGGCTGCAGGGACTTCATTTACCTTTGCTGACGGAGATGTCTATGCTGGCCCCACCCTGGTCACCGCGACTGGTGACATTGAGGCTGGAGATATCATGTCAGCGGGGACTATTAGCATCACCGAGGACCAAACTCTTTCCGAGGCACTGACAGCTCAAGGAGTTATCACCCTGGCCGAAGACTCCATCATTGCCAAGGGCAGTGCGATTGCCGCGGACGTTGTCGCGGCCAATTATCATGAGGCAACCCTGGAAGATGTCACCCTTACAGATGACATGACCCTGGAGGCGGGCTCGACTATCGCCGGTGGTTCAGTGCTCATGGCAGGTTCGACTCTGGGGGACGATACCATGGTCGCAGCGGAAGGCGGCGGTGATCTTGTAACCGATCAGGAAACCGAGCTGGCCGGCGGTTCAACCCTTATATCCGGTTCAATACTGGGAGAAGGGTCTGTTTTGGAAGAGAAAATCACCGTCGATGAGGTGACGGAATTGGATAGTGCCATCACCCTGGCTGAGGTCTCCACGCTGGCTGCGGGTACCCTGATTAAGGCCGGGACCGAACTCACGGAGGATATGGATCTGGCTACGGAGTCAGGCATTGATGCTAATAGCGAACTGGAAGCCGGTACCATCCTCGACGCGGATTACTATGTTGGAAACGGCGGCGTTACTCTGACGGAAAACCTGACCCTGGAGGCGGGCAGCACCATTGCCGCAGGTTCAGAAATTATCATAGATAGCGGCAGTGCCGGCGGTGTGGCCCTGAGCGAACAGGAGAGCATGACCCTGTCAGACCTGAGCGTCATGACCCAGGAGGATGCCGAGATTGCCATTGACATTGCGGAGGCGGCCCTGGCAGACCTGGACAGCACCCGAAGCAGTCTGGGTTCGGTACAGAATCAGCTGACCTCCACCATTGCCAACCTCTCTGTAACCAAGACCAATGTCCAGGCATCCGAATCCGCCATCAGGGACGTTGACTTTGCAGAGGAAACCGCGACTTACGCTAAGCTTTCACTTCTGGGACAGACAAGTTCCTATGCCCTGGCCCAGGCCAATGCATCAACCTCCAACATAACGAGCCTGCTCCAGTAATCAGGCCAAACCTAAAAGCTCTTCCCCTCCGGGCCGCGCCCGGAGGGGAAGAGCTTTTTCTTTCAGATAGCAAATTCCCGGAACACCGACTTTACAGATAATCCACCAGGCTTAGATCCATAATGGAGGCGGAGGCACTTAAGGCGGCCTCATAGGCGGTCTGGGTGGATTTAAGGGTCATGATTGCCGATACGGAGTCCGCATCCTGGACATCGGACCGCTGGAGGGTCAGGGCCAGTTCGGTGGCCGAAGCCGTGGCGGCGGTGGCAGTCAGGCCGTCATAGGAGATACCCACACCGGAAATGCTGCTGATGATGCTGCTGTAATGGTTTTCAAACCGGGTCATGGCCCGCTGGATTCCGTCCACATCATTTTCGGACAGAGCCTGTTCAAGGTCGAAAAGCGTATCAAAGATGCTCCAGGAAACCTCATCTCCCGTCACCGCCCCAGAAGAAATATCCGTGGCGGCAAATCCGAGATCCGAGGCCGCACCGGTGTCCGCATTGGTGCCGCTCTGGAAAAGAAGGTCAAAGGACTCAAGCTTTTTCCCGGTATCCGTATCCTCCCGGATGGTAAAGGTCTGGCTGTCCGTGTTGTAGGCCACTTCGTAATTTATCCGGTTGCCGCTCTCAGCTGAAGTCTGCTCTAAAGCGTCTTCCACGGCAGCGGCATAGGATTCGGGATCCGAGTAGGTACCCGGTTCGACAACCGCCGTCAGCTGGGCGGTCTGCCCTTCTTCCCCTGACAGGGTCTCCGTAAAATCCAGGCAATCATTTTCCCCGGCCATAACCGTGAATTCATCGGCCACCCGGGAGCTGCTCTGGACGGGCGCGATAGACACGGTTTCCGCATCAAATCCAAGGTCCTGCATGATACTGTTGTTTTCAAAGCCCTCCACAATGTCAAAGGAGATGGAGACCCCTTCTTCCGGGGGATCGTTGAGATCGATGCTAATGTCCGTCACCCCGTCATCATCCAGGTCCAGCTCCAGGGTATCCCCGTCCCCTTCGATTTCAGTGACAAGGCCATACCCGGGATCATTTTTTACCGTCCAGTTGCCGTCCTCGTTATAGGTCAGGGTCAGGGGTTCGGTTCCTTCCGGTTCCGGGGTAAATTCGGTCAGGGCCGAGGGGGAAATGATTTCGATTTCAATGTCATCATACTCCCCTCCGTTCACCGCCAGGTTTGAAATTCTTGCCTCATCATCCTGCTGCACCACAAGGGTGGTTGTTATCCCTTCGGTATCGGTGCCGTCCGTACCAATGGAGAATAGGTTGTCTTCCTCATCATAACCCGCTTCGTAGACAATGCCGCAGCCCTCTTCCCCGGACGCCTCAGTCATTGTGTCTTCAACGATTTTTGACAGCTCCTCTCTGGTATAGGTCCCGTTGGGAATGGTGGCTTCAATGGTCAGGATGTTCTCCTCACCCGTCCCCGGATCCTCTTCAAATACCAGCTGGTTGTTGCTCTCGTCCACGATGATTCCGTCCTCGTAAAACAGGTCGCTGCCGCAGCAATCCAGGGTCATGACCGTATCCTGGCCGGTTTTTACGCAGGTGGCATCGCTACTGCCCAGATAATTGACGCAGGTGGGGGCGTCGTCGTCATCGTAGCTGAAGGGGGGCACCTGGTTTTGGTCTCCGCCGAATACATACCCCCCATAGGCTTCTGTATTGGCCAGATCCATAAGGCTGTCCAGGTAGACCTGCATGCTTTCGGCGGCATCGGCCCTGTCCCGGGTGTTGGCCGATGCATTGGCCAGCTGGGAACACAGCAGCTTAAGTTCCCGAACCTGGTCTGCCATGGCGTCCAACGCGGTTTCCGCATTGGTCAGCACGGTCAGTCCCTGGGCAATATTGTCCTGGTATTGGTCCAGGGAGGAGATGGTGGAATCGATATCCAGCACCTTGGACATGCCTGCGGGATCATCGGAGCAGGTATTGATCCGGCCGTTTTCGGAGCCGACCACTTCATTGGCCTCGTTTAAATTACAGATCAGGTTATTCAACTGGTAGGTGGCCTGGTTGTATACGCTTATGGTGGGTACTCTCATGGGTAATCTCCAAAAGCTGCCCCCAAAAAACCCCGGCCTTTCCGGCCGGTTTGTCGGTTAAGGGCAGCTGTGTTTAAAATTCAAGACATCAGCGAATGGCCAGCAGGGCGTCAAACATTTCATCTACGACAGTCAGCAGCTTGGCCGCAGCATTATAGGCGGCCTGCTGTGCGGTCAGTTTTATCATCTCTTCATCCAGGGAAACAGCGGATATGGAATCCCGCTGTGAGGTAAACTGGTACACAAGCTGATCCGCAGCGTCCAGGGAGGATTGAATCATCTGAGATGTTATGCCTATGGCGGCAATCATGGTTTCCTCATAATCGTCCAAAGTGGTTTCGGACACTGTGGCCGAGGCGGATTCTCCCCGGGTGTAATCCCAGTCTTTCATCTCCAGGGACTCATATCGGGTGTCGGCCATGGCCAGGGCATTTGTATTGTCCCCGGAGGACAATTCCCCTGTTTCGGTATCCACCATGCCCGAGGCAAGATAATCACCGTCAGCCAGAATTTCATTCACCCCCATACTTTCCGCATCAGATCCCGTAAAAAAGGTGTTGATGCCCAGGGCGGCCGTAAGCCCGCTATCCCCGTCCTCGTCCCCGGCAAAGGCAAAAGAAAAGTCGTCGGCCTCTTTTGCTGAAAGTTCCATCTGAATGGACCCGTCCCCGGTCACGGCCTGGTCAAACAGGATTTCAATATCCCCGACCCCGTCCCCGTCAAGGTCCACCATAAACCCGTCATCATCTCCGCCTTCGGGTAGGATCTGTATGGTGCCGCCCGTGGGGTCGTTCTCAACTTCCCAGGACCCGTCGGTACGCACAAACTGCAGGTCCTCGGCTGCCACGTCCAGCGCGGTATAATTGAGAATGGTAATTTGGGCATTATCCTCGCTGATCCCGTCGGCACCGGAATAGCTTACACTCTCAACGGCGCAGTAATCCTCGGTGGAATCAAAGACCAGGGTGTTGTCTTCGGTGATAGTGGCGGTCACTCCTCCGGCACTCCTGTTAAACTCTTCGGCAAAGGAATCTTGTGTCCAATGCCAGTCCGAAAGGGTATCGGCCGCGCCGTTGCCGTCATCGTCGGTGGTGGTGATCTGGCCTGAATCATCGGTGGTCACATAAAAGACATCCCCTTCCACCAGGGTGCCGTCGTTAAAGTAGAGGGTCATGCCGTCCACCTCAACGGCTATGGAAGCATCTTCAGAGTCGTTGCCCTCAAGAACCAGGGTGCCTGAGGAGGATCCTGAAGACCACTCTATTTCCAGAGGCTCGTCATTATCCGGAACGCTGCCCCCGGAGGTCACCGTGAATTCGTAGGTGTCGTCAATGCTTGCGGCCGTGCCTGACACCGATAAATCCAAAGGGTCGGGCTCACCATCGGCATCCGTGTTGATCCTCATGGTGTTCCCGGCCGTAAGGCTTCCCTCTGAAACGGTAAAGGAGAGGAGGGTCTCCCCGTCCTGTGTGATCTCCACAAGTCCCGGTTCATCGATTTCAACATAGCCGGAATCCCCGGTGGGGTAACCGTCCTGGTCCAGCTCCTCCCAAAAGATCATGGCGGAATCACCATAGGTCGCGGCTGTGGCACCATCGTATAAGGCGTCTCCTGAAACCAGCACATCGTTTTCCGGAGCTTCGGTTCCAATACCTGTGCCCGTGGAAACTGCAAGGGTGGCATCCAGGCCGGTAACGTCGCTGAAACCTGTTATGGAAAGCGGGTCATCCGCCTCCGCCGTCCTGACGATACTGACAGAGGTGCCGTTCATGACAACCTCGTACCCGTCTGCCGGCAGGGCTGCTGTCAGGGCGGCGTGTAGCTGCGAAGCCTGTTCCGCATCGGTGAGCTGGCCGGCGGCAGCCGCAGCAACCGTGTATGACACATCGTACCCGCCCACCTGGAAGGAGATGGTGTCCCCGTCGTCAAAATTACCATATCCGTCGGTTCCCCCCAGAGTGATCATGCTGTTGCCGTCTCCTGAACTGCCGGAGGTTCCGAAAAAACCTGCCGAAGTTATGGTGTCGGAGGAAATTTCCACGTCCGGATCAATGAGAATGGTCACAGAGCCGGTGAGCACGGCAGCCGTGTCATAAGCGCCCCCTGTTTCCCCCACAATGGCTGTGGCAGACCCGATTGTGCTCTCCTCGCATCCGGGCAGGGAAAAGGTGATATAATCGTCCGCGTCCGTATCTGCAGTGGCCACGTCCAGGTCCGTACCGTTAAAATCCAGCAGGCCGTCTCCTGACGCAGTGCTGCCGTCAAGGGCTGTTACCGATACACTGGCGTCGTCTCCCGTATCTCCTGCGGCGGCTGAAAGACTGATTCCCGTCCCGTCCGTGGTTCTTAAGGTGAGCTGGCCCGTGGTCTCGTCCAGCTCGGTTGTAAACGGCGTATCTTCCAGCTGTTCGTCCAGGGCATCGTAGAAGGCCTGGGCCACCTGGCCGGAATCAGAGGTGTCCACATCCGTCAGGTCAATGGTCACTGTCACCTCTTCCGGGGTAGACGCATCCGTGGCCAGGGTGATGGTGATGGTATCCCCCTCGTCAAAGTCCTGGAAATTATCCAGGGTCACCCCGGCATTGTCCGTCACCTCAAAATCCTGAACCCCGATGGTGGCGCCTGAGGCACTTTGGATGGTGCACCCGTCCGTCATCAGATCCGTATTCCGATTGGTTTCGTTTATTGCTTCGGCAGCCGCTGTAAGGGCGGTTTCAAACTGATCCACAAGGGTGCCCTCTGAAGAGTCAACCGTAAAACTTGTCTCTTCTTCCAGCCCGTCCACATAGAGGGTGAAAGAGACAATATCTCCGTCCTGGGCCTCGGTAATCCCGTCCAGGCCAATTGAGGCCTCGGTGGCGGAAGAATAGGCAGTGATCCCGTCGATACCGGAAAGTTCCTCTGCAATATCGGCTGCGGAACGGGCAGCGCCGGAACCGTCATCACTGATCAGGATTTCCTGGGTACCGCCGGCAGTGGTAATGGTCAGGGTCTGTTCGGCTAGGGCGGCGTCCAGGGCATCGGCCACATAGTCGGATGAGGTAATCCCCCCCAGGTTGTCCCCGGAGGACTGAACAACGGTCTGTTCCCCCAGCACCCCTTCGTCCACCACGGTGATCTCATAGGTGGAATCGGCTTGGCCACTGCCGGTGATTCCCCAGATCTGGGCCCCGGAAATGCCCATATCCACACTAACGGTCTGGTAACCGGAACTACCCTGGATTACCATGGAAAAATCCTTGGAGTAGTCAATCTCATCCCCGAAGACAAGACTTGACAGCACCCCGCTGTCACCTGCGGAATAGGTGCCTTCCACAGGACCTGAAAAATAGGTCTGGCCCGCCCCCTGGGAATGCTGATAGTTCATGGTCCAGATCATGACCGTGGCCAGTTCGTCAAGTTCCGCAAGGGTTTCCGGTATCACGGCATCCCGAATTTCCAGCCACCCGGCAAGGGCGCCTCCTGAAATATCATCTGTTATATCATGGGTGGTTCCGGAGTTGCCGCACCAGCAGACCTGGTCACCATCCATGGCCAGGCTGTATGCAACTCCGTCCTCCACCAGGGGCAGCCCCCCTGTGGTGAGGATCAGGTAACTGCCGTCATCCTTTACCGTGATATCGATATCGATCAATCCTCCCAGGTCATCCACCAGGGCGTTGCGCCGGTCATTAAGGTCATTGGCGTTGCCGCCGGAGCTTTCCGTTTGCATAATGGTTTGGTTCAGTGCGGCCAGCTCCGCTGCCAGGGTGTTGACTTCGGTCACCCCGGAGGAGATTTCCCGGTTCAGGTCATCCACCATGAACTCAAGCTCCTGGGCCCGGGAGACGATGCCCTGGGCCAGGCTGATGCCGGCTTCATAGACCACTTTTTGTTCCGTGGTCCCGGAAGGATTATTGCTCAGGTCTTCCCAGGATGTCCAATAATTGTCCAGGAGGGTGTTTAGGCTGCCATCGGTATCTTCGGCAAACAGATTTTCAATGAGAGTCATATAGACCGCCTCCTCTTCCAATGCGGCTTGGGATGACATTTCAGAAGTCAGCAGGTTTTCAAGGATCTGGTTCACCGCCTGGCTGACGGTATCCACAGCCACCCCGGTGCCGTATGTCACCCCGCCTGAACTCACCGAGTTGGTGGGGGTGTAAACCGCTGTCTGGATGCTGTAGTTTTCACTGTCCACATTGGCGATGTTCTGCCCGGTGACGCTGATGGCGGACTGGTAGGTGCTGACGGCGGAACCGGCGATGTTCAGGATGGCGTTCAGGCTGCTCATCGAAATTTACCCTGACCTGCATAACTGGATGCGGCCCGGAGGCGGGTAAGTTTCGTCTTGAACAGGGAAGAGTTGCGGCGCGCCTTCTCAATGAGCGTCCGGTGTTCGGCTTCAAGGTCACGGGCCAGGGGAACAAGAACGGATTCATGTTCCGGGGTCAGACCGGGCAGGGATCGGACCCGGTTGGCCAGGGTCCTGGGAACGGTGGGTGGAAGGTCCAGGCCGGCCATCCTCCGCAGCTGGGCGCTGATGGTTCGAACCATGTGTTCAAACCGGTTGACGCTGTTTCTCTTTCTCAGGGTCAGCTTTGCAAGCGCTTTTGGGTTGTATACTTTTCCCGCCTCATATTCGGCCGCAAGAATAAGTTTGAGTTCCCGGTGAAGGGCCATGGTCCGGATCATTTTTCTTTCCAGGGTTTCAAACCCGTCAATTTCAGCATTTTCTTTAAATAAGGGGATCATTTGTTTGCCTATCCTTTGCCTATCGTTTCATGGAAATTATCGTGCTCATCATCTCGTCCACGGTGCTGATAATCTTTGCATTGGCCTCATAGGCGCTCTGGAGTTCGATCATGTCCACAAACTCTTCTGAAATATCCACATTGGACATTTCAAGGGTGTATGAGGACAGGGAGCCCAGCCCGTTTTCCCCGGCTTTGTTGGTAACGGCCGAGCCGCTGTCCTGGGTGGCGGAGTACAGGTTCCCTCCCTCGTTTTCCAGGCCGTTGACATTGTTGAAATCCGCGAGAGCGATCATGAAAAGATCGATTTCCTGTTCGTTGGAGTAGCTCCCTGTCACCACCCCTTCCGAGGACACCTCTACCCCGGTGAGGTCTCCGGGCGGATATCCGTCCGAATCCTGGTAGGAGGTGAACGAGCCCTTTGCATACTGGGTGGTGGACGAAGGGTCGTTGACCCAGTTATTGCCGTCGTACTCGGTGCCGATGTTAAAGGAGATATCGGTTTGCGTGGAACCGGACTCTCCGCCCAGAAAGTCTGCGGTAAACTGGAAATAGCCGGTCTCTTCGGCTTCATCCGTGGTCACTTCGCGCCAGGCACTGGATCCTTGAATGTCAAAGGTGATCGAGGTTTGGTCTGAGTCGCCGTCGTCTTTCAGAGAATCGGCAAAGGTGAAGACAATATCTTCGTCTCCGTTCTCATCTCCGGAACCGTCCAGGTCGATGGTGGCCTCTGTGGCATCCCCGCTCAGGACGGCATCGCTGTATGCGGCAGGGGGCAAATCCGAATCCACGGTGAAGCTTAGGGTATCTCCGCCGGCCAGGGCGGCGGGGGTGATGCCGTCGAAGATCAGGTCGATTGAGTTGTCGCCGTTGAAATCGATGTTCACGTTGTTGTCTGAGTTGTCAATAATCAGGGCATCTGCGTATTCGGCAGGCGGGGTGGGATCGATCCCAAAGGAAATAGTCTGGCCCGAGGTCGTGGTGAGAGTCTCATCAAAGGAATACTGTATGGTGGACGCCCCGGTTGCATCGGTATCGTAAATTGTAACCTGGACCTGTTCATCGTCGCTTCCAGTCACAATGCTCACATTGAGGCCGCCGTCGTTGGTGACCCCCCAAGCACTGCCGTTCCACTCCAAAACGATGTCGCTTGTGGTGGCAATCGCCCCCTCGCTGCCTGCATCTATGATCTCAAGTGTCGGCTCAATGCCATCATCAAAGGCAAAGGTTTCATCTGAAATGTCATCTTCCTTCAGAGCCTCATTCCAGTCCCACAATCCGGTGGTGATGTCGTAGAGCAGATTGACATCCTCAACATTCATGGTCAGCTCTTCGGCGTTGACAATCGTCATGGCTGTGGTATCGACCGCCGTTGCGTTACTGGTGGACACCTCCGTTACCAGGGTGCCGGCCTCTTCCGCACTCGCGGGATCACTCCACTGCCAGGTTTCGGCGGTAGAATTCCAGAGAATGGTTAAGTCTTCGGCATCCTCCACCATGATACTTGCATCATTGATGGATGTGGCGATGATGTTGTCGTTGAAGGCATCACCGGAACCTGTGACATTTTTCAGGTCCTGGACGTGGAGTTCAGTGGTGTCGTTGATATCAAAGCTTATGGTATCCCCGGCCACGGCATACTGGTCCAGGCTTATCTTCAGATCGGCCTCTGTCTCACCCCCGCTGCTGTCAGGGTCCAGGACCAGGTAAACGTTCTGGTCGTCAGAGTATATGATCTCGGCGTTTTCATAATTTTCCGGCAGGCTGGCTTCATCAAGTACCCACTGGTCCCCGTCAAAGGTCATTTCAATGCCGTATCCGTTCAGGAGCATGGATTCGGAATCTTCGATCTCAAAATTAATATCATCCAGGGAATTGGTTCCCACGGTTTCCAAATTTCCAACCCTGCCGGTGAGCTCTTCCATGGTCATATTGATGAGTTCTCCGGAGCTTTCCGAAAACTCGAGGGTTCCCCGGGCCAACAGTCCCTGGGAGGTTGTGTCCTGCAAAAGCTCACGTTTGTCCTCTTCAGAGTCGGTAACGATGATATACTCCCATTCGGTATCGGATTTTTTGTCATAGTAGACGGTGACCTCGTGGGCGGAACCCAGTGAATCATAGACCGTAATTACGCCCTGGTGCTCGTAGGCGTCCGAATCAACGGTGGTGGAGTCCCCGTCCTCATAGTCAAAGACATTTGACAGGACATCGATGTTGGACTCGGTACGCGAGTCCAGGTTGGTAATGAGGATGACCTCCTCTGTCTCTTCGGGGGGGCTGGTGAAATCGGTGAGTATAAGATCGGTGATGGCCCCGGTCTCATCCCCGGATTCCGGGTCAATATTCCAGCCTTGGAGAATATACCCTTGCGATGTCACCAGGGCGCCGGTCTCGTCAAAGGAAAAATTACCGGCCCGGGTATAGTAGGTTTCATCTGATCCGGGCTGGGAAACCACAAAAAAACCGTTGCCGCCGATGGCAAGGTCCGTGGAATTGCTAGTGGTTTCCAGGGATCCGTCGGTAAAACACTGAGTGATGTTGTTAACGCCCGTTCCAAGTCCTACCTGAGAGGCTCCGGCCTGGGTGCCGATGGTCTTGTAAAGGGTATCGGCAAATGTGGACGTCCCTTTTTTAAACCCTACGGTACCGATATTAGCAATATTGTTACTGGTAACCTGGAGGGCGCTGCTCATGTTGTTCAGGCCGCTGGTACCGGCATAAAGAGAACTGGATAATGACATTTTTTAAACTCCTTTATATTGATCAAAATGTATTAAAACGGCTCGGAAGATTACACTCGGCATCATTCAACCGAGGTCACTGTGGACAGGGAAACCAGGCGGCCGGAATTGCCCAGGGCCAGGTATTGACTGCCGTTGACATACTGGATGCCGGTCACCTCGCCTGACACCGGGGTTTTGGCTGAACCTGAGTCGGTTTCCACCGTATAGTAGTAGAGCCCGTCAGACACCTGGGAACCGGAATCTGCCTGGGCATCCCATGTGACCTCGTTGTCTCCTGCCACAGTCTCCTCTGCCGTCATCTCAATGGTGGCGACCGCCTCATCATTGGCGTTATAGATGGTCACCGTAACCGCCCCTGAGGCATCCAGATCGTAACTCAGGGCCTCGCCTGTTACCGTTCCGTCCTCAACCTGGACGATGGGGTAGTTTGAACTCACGGTGGTGCCCAGGTACTCAAGAATGGAGGCGGCGGGCTCGTCGGAAGGGGATTCGGTCACCGTGGTGACGGAAGAGGGGGACATCAGGATGCCGCCAACGACCAGGTAGGCATTACCGTTCTGATAGGTCACCGCATCCACCGTGCCGGTTATGGTTGAGGAGAGTTCTTCATACCCGTCCCCTGCATTGGCCAGGACCGTATAGGTGTATGTACCTTCATCCAGGGCAGCTCCGTCGTCGTCAGTGCCGTCCCAGGCAATCAGAAAGGCGCCGGCCTCCTTCTGGCCTTCGTCCAGGGTGGTCACTATATTGCCGTCTTCATCCTGAATCACGATGGATACCTCAGACGTTTCGGTGAGCTCGTAAAATCCCGAGGAGACACTTCCGTCTTCTATGGTCATGGCGTTGGCGGTACCTGTGACCTGCATACCCACATAGTCGGACGGATTGACATCAGATTCGGACTCTGTCTTTTCGGTCGCCATCTCATCCATTTTGTCATTTAAACTGATCAGTTGTTCAACCTGTGTAAACTGGGCCAGCTGATCCGTAAACTGGTCCGAATCTGCGGGATCCATGGGATTTTGGTTTTCAAGCTGGGCCACCAGCAGGGTCAGAAATTGTTCGGATCCCAGTTCATCATTGGCGCTTGTCTCTGTTTTCTGAGGTTCGTAGCTGGCTATGAGTGAATCCAGGGTACTGTTCTCTATGGACGAGCTTGACATTTCCCCCTCCTTTGTCTGTGGATTTTTGTTTCAGGTCCGGCCGGTTCGGCGGGACACGGTGTTGCCAGGTTTACAGACCAAGAAAAATGCCGGAGAAGAACCTGCTGGCGGGGCCGGGGCGGCAGGATGGGATTTGTATCACAGGATTGATCGTCGCCGGAGAAGGCAGGCGTTTTTCAAAATTTGTTGTGTACACCCGTCTGTCAGATCCGGAGTTGCTCGTCTGTTTAATTACCAATCCTCTGACACTTTCCGGACAAAAGAATTCAAACTGCCTGTGAATAAAGGATTCCGACCATATCCGGGGTCGGAAAAATTTACCTATTACTTACGCTGGCATCATTTTATTTTCCCCGGCAAAACTAAAGAGACTGCAAATTTATCTGGGTTCAAAAGTCTCACCTGCTTGGTTTTTCCGATAAACAGTAGTCACACTGAGGCGCATCGCATAGTCGGAAACCAATCCCCTGATACACAAGGTTTTGGGTCCATATGGGCCTCTAAAGACATGGGGGTATATGATCGATACAAGGTTCAAAAATAACGCGGCAGAAATTGCCTATACCATTCTTTGAAGGAGGAAACACCATGTCAACCGGAACAATCACCCACCTGGGACTTGGGTCGGGTCTTGACCTTCAGACCATGCTGGATACCCAGCGGGAGGCCGATGAGGCAATCGCAGCGCTCAAGCTGGATGAGGTTGAAACCCAGACCACCGTAAAAGAAGAGCTCAATTCAGTTTTGAATCAGCTGCTCACCATGAAGACAAGTTCCCTGAATCTCTCCCTGACTTCCAACTATGTGTACCGGTCGGCTACGGTATCAGATACGGACAT
>PIVQ01001366.1 GCA_003354055.1 Desulfobacteraceae bacterium
CCACATGTAAGGTATCTAGCGTCTTGCTCAAGGTACTGAGGGACCAAGGTGGAGTCCTTGTCCCACTGAGGCCCCTTCAAGGCCAGCCTCAGTCTTCCTCAGGGCGATTTGCCATCCTGAAGGCACACTGGCATCATCAAGCAACCTACTGAGGGACCAAGGTCGACTCCTTGTCCCACTGAGGTGCTCCTCAGTCTCTTTCATCACTCTTCATCACTCTTCCATCATTTCAACACAGTCCAAGTGATCTCGAGCAAGTATCCACCTGAGAGATACTGTGCCCCCTATATACACATGGGCTGACAAAAACGCTTACCGGCTAGCTAAGCCGGACGCCGATGGGCCGGCCCTACGGCTCGGCTTAGCTAGCCGGATTTTTTTTCCGAGGCCAGCCTCAGTCTTCCTCAGGGCGATTTCCCATCCTGAAGGTATGATCACTTGCACACTGGCATCATCAAGCAACCTACTGAGGGACCAAGGTGGAGTCCTTGTCCCACTGAGGCCCCTTCAAGGCCAGCCTCAGTCTTCCTCAGGGCGATTTGCCATCCTGAAGGTATGATCACTTGCACACTGGCATCATCAAGCAGCTTACTGAGGGATCAAGGTGGAGTCCTTGTCCCACTGAGGCCCCTTCAAGGCCAGCCTCAGTCTTCCTCAGGGCAAGCCGTCATCCTAAAGGCATGAGCGAGCACTTGCACACTGACAACTCATCTCAGGGACCAAGGTCGACTCCTTGTCCCACTGAGGCCCTCCTCAGTCTCTTTCAGTCTCTTTCATCACTTTTCATTACTCTTCCATCATTTCATCACAGTCCAAGTGATCTCGAGCAAGTATCCACCTGAGAGATACTGTGCCCCCTATATACACATCGGCTGACAAAAACGCTTAACGGCTAGCTAAGCCGGACGCCGGACGCCGGACGCCGGACGCCGATGGGCCGCCCGGCTACGGCTACGGCTAAGCGTTTGTTTTTTCTTCTTCAATTTCTCCAGGTGGTATCCAGCGTCTTGCACACTGGACCAGAGCCAAGCCGGCCATACCCCACATGTGGACGCGTGAGGTCCAGGAAGGTATCTAGCGTCTTGCACACTGGACCAGAGCCAAGCCGGCCATACCCCACATGTAAGGTATCTAGCGTCTTGCTCAAGGTACTGAGGGACCAAGGTGGAGTCCTTGTCCCACTGAGGCCCCTTCAAGGCCAGCCTCAGTCTTCCTCAGGGCGATTTGCCATCCTG
>PIVQ01000050.1 GCA_003354055.1 Desulfobacteraceae bacterium
TATCCAGATGTCAACCATGGTCTCTCCTATATCCTTCTTCCGATACGATGACCTTCAATAATGGCCATGTCGGTTTTTCTCGGGGCCACGCAGTCGCCCACCCGGTATATTTGTTTCACCTTATTCTTAAGCGCAAAATAAAGGTTGTCTTCCGCCACATTCCCGGCTGCCAGGACCACGGTATCGTATCCGTCAAAATCAAACATTTCATTTGAATAGACGTTCAGTCCCTTGACCAGTGTGCCCTGAATCTCCAGGACTGCAATATCCGGGGTAAACGTTACGTTCTTTTTTGCCAGTCTCTGCCGTGTAAGGAATAAGTCCTGGAGCGGTCCCAGGGCGGATCCGATAAAAAGGGAGGATGTGAGCATATGGACCTTTTTCCCCTGATCGGCTAAAAATTCGGCCGTGCCTGTGGCCTGGTGATGTCCGTCCAGGTCTATGAGCAGAACTTTATCACCGGTCTCAGCGGTTCCCGTAAGGATATCCACGGTGGTAACAACCTTTGGCGATCCATATTCGCCCGGAAACGGATTGGGCTTGGGAACCGATCCTGTGGCAATAACGACCACATCAGGTTTTTCCTTGAGAATCATCTCCTCATCGGCTTCCACGCCAAGGCGCATATGAAAGTCCAATTTATTTAACTGGCTCACAAGCCAGCGGGTTACCCCCGTGATTTCCCCACGGCCGGTGGCTTTTCCTGCAATAATGTTCTGCCCCCCGACATCCTCGTTTTTCTCGAACAGGGTAACCTTGTGCTTTCTTAACGTTGCCACCCGGGCAACTTCAAGTCCTGCCGGACCCGCTCCGATGACCACCACTTTTTTCGGTTTGTCCGTTGGGATAAGGGTTCCCATGCCGAGTTTCTTTTCTTCACCAACAGCCGGATTATGCAGGCATCCCAGTTTATGACCCAGTCCCATTCGTCCGATACACCCCTGGTTACAGGCAATGCAGTTACGGATGTCTTCGGTCCTGCCTTCCATTGCCTTGTTTGGTAGTTCCGGATCACAGATCAGTGCCCGAACCATGCCGATCATATCTGCCTGGCCATCCTCAAGAATCTTTTCTGCCAGATGGGGATCATTGATCCTGTTGGTGCAGAAAACAGGCAGGCTGATAACAGACCGGATGCCTGCGGCAAGGGGAGCCGTATAGGCCAGGGGGGTGTGCATGGACCCTTCAACCAGGTAAAGGTTGTAAAAGGTTCCGATACTCAAGTCCATAAAGTCAAGATTGCAAGCTTTATCAAAGCCGATGGCAATTTTTTTGGCGTCTTCATGGGTCAGCCCGCCTTTGGGATGCATCTCGTCCGCATTGAGACGGACGCCCAGAGTGAAGTCCTTCCCCACCGCCTTTCTTACCGCGGTATTTACCTCAAGTGCAAACCGCATGCGGTTTTCAAAACTGCCCCCGTATTCATCCTCTCGATGATTGGTCAAAGGGGATAAAAACTGCCGGACCAGAGAACTGTGGCCAAGTTGTATCTCAATTCCGTCAAATCCGCCCTCAACTGCATTTACAGCGCTTTTGGCAAAATATTCAATGCACTCTTTTATCTCCTCAATCTCCATCTCCTTGCTGGTTTCCCTGAAAATAGGATCTTTTCCCGCAGAGGGTCCCCACACGGGAAGGCGGGATATCTTACCGTCCCCCTGCATCCCGTTGTGGTTCAGCTGGGCGAAAATTTTACCGTCATATTCATGAATCGCACGGGTCAGTTTTAAAAATCCGGGAATGGTTTCAGGTTCATAAGCATCCACGAGTTTGTCATAAGGATGGTCAGTGGGGTGGACGCCCATTTCTTCAGTTGTGATGAGCCCGCATCCCCCTTTCGTCCGTTCCTGGTAATAGGCAATATGCCGGTCACTGATCAGGTTGTTTTCCGCATAATTGGTCATGTGGGGTGCAAAATGGATCCGGTTGGGTATCACCTGGGACCCGATTTTCAACGGTGAAAATAGGTATTTAAAGTCACTCATAATCGTTCCCCCACTTCTCTTGCTTCAATTATCGCCATATCAATGCCTCTTGGCGCAACACAATCCCCTGTCCTGTATATTTCTTTGGGTTGATGGCTTTGGTTTTTAATTTGGCCCCTGATCTGTTTATAAAGCATGTCGTCTGCCACATTACCCACATCAAGAACAATGGTGTCATAACCTTCAAAAATGACAGGGGTGTTGGTATAGATATCCCGAGCTGTTACTTTTCTATCGTTTATCTCAAGCACCTCGACGTCTGTTGTAAAGGTGACGCCCTGTTGAAGCAGGCGCTGCCGTCCAAGGTACAGTTCGCCACGGGGTGCCAGTTCAATACCGATGAACAGATCGCTTGTGATGATGTCCACCTTTTTGCCCTGGCCGGCAAGGAGTTCTGCGGTTGCCATGGCATGGTGTCCACCGTCTTCATCAATAAAAAGAACTTTTTCTCCCACAGAAAAGGTTCCCCTGATGGCATCCCATCCTGTAATCACAGAAGGACTGCCGTAGTTACCGGGATACGGTTTTGCTTTGGGTTGTGAGCCTGTGGCAATAACCAGGGCATCCGGGTTCTGTTGAACAATCAGTTCCGGGGTAACTGTGACACCGGTGAGAACTGTGACCTCAAGTTTTTCAAGCATATGCCTGAGATAACGGATGACACCGGGCACAGATTCCCGGCCGGGACGTTTTCCAATCAAATTGATCTGGCCGCCCACTATATCTTTTTTTTCGTAAATTGTGACCTCATGTCCGCGTTCGTGTGCCACGCGGGCAACTTCAAGTCCGGAAGGGCCTGCCCCCACGATCATGACCTTTTTCTTTTCAACTGCTTTTGGCAGGGAATCTGGCAGGGTATCATTTCCGGTAGTGGATTCATTGCCCACTTCAGGATTCTGAATACAGCCTAGTGACTTGGACTGGTTCAAACGTCCGATGCATCCTTTGTTGTCCCTGACGCAATATCTGATCTCGTGGGTTCGGCCTTCTTTTGCCTTTATTGCCATATCCGGATCACAGATCATGGACCGGACAAACCCTGCAATATCTGCTTTTCCTTCTTCAATCATATTTTGGGCCATACCGGGGAAGCCGATATGGTGACTTGCCATGATGGGTAAACCGACACTTTCTTTAATGGCCCGGGCTGTTTCAATGGTATGGCCGTTGGGAACATGCTGGGAGGGCATAATCATGTGAAGATTATAATAGGTGCCCACGGCCACGTTGATAAAATCGATCTGCCCTGTATTTTCCAAGGTCTTGGCCATGGGTACGGATTCTTCAGTGGTAATGCCGCCCCAGAACAGTTCATCGGCGCACAGACGAACACCCACCGTTAAATCCGTACCCACAGCCTTACGAACACTATCCACCACCCGTAAGGGCAGACGCATTCGGTTTTCTATACTGCCGCCATAATCATCACCCCTGTGGTTACTGATGGGGGATAAAAACTGTCTGAGCAGGGATTCCGGTCCCATGTCAATCTCGATACCGTCAAAACCACTCTCTTTTATCCGGCAGGCGGCTTCTTTAAACGCCTCTACTAATTCCGTCATGTCTTCGGGTTCCATGGGTTTGCAGGTTTCCCCGAATGCAATGTCAGCGTTTGCTGAAGGTCCCCATATGGATTGCCGGGTAATATGACCGCTGCTCTGAAATCCGTGATGGTTCAGCTGGGCAAATACACGGGTATCAAACTTGTGAACAGCATGTGTGAGCCTTGTAAGATCTGCTATGACAGTGCTTCCCTGTAAATCAATCATACTTTCCCAGGGCCGGTCATTCGGATGGATTGCAAACTCGCCCACTATAATCAATCCGCATCCTCCCCGGGCACGCCTGCGATAATAAGCAATATGACGTTCGTTCAGCAAACCGCCTCTACCAAAGTTGGTCCGGTGGGCTAAAAGGCAGATCCGGTTTGCCAATTGCGTTTTTCCCAAATCAAAGGGTGAAAAAAGATGTATACTCATACGTATTTCACTTTTCAAAATTAAAATTTTAAGTATTCTACCGTTTATTAACAAAAGACATTTCACGGTAAATCACGATCAAAAGTTCAAAAAGACTTGACTCTACTTGGCTAACGTATTGAGCAAATCATGTGCCATCTGGGGAAAAATGGTTTGAAAATTATTTTTGATAATTTTGAAGGAAGACTTGAGATAGATGAAAAGGCTACGGTCGCTGGATTCCCCGGGTTAAAACCGTAATTCCAAATCAATGGTTTTTCAAAAGTGTTTCCCGTGTTTTAGAAAAACCCTACCTGAAAAAATAAAAATTCAACGCCCGGCAATTGGGGAAAATTACCCCGGTCTAATTGGGCCTTCCTGTAGCTAAGTATCTAATATGAAACGAACAAATTGAATTTAAGGGGGCAATGGGGCCGATGGGACTTAAGAGTCCTTTTGATGGTGTAACAAAAGACCCATATTCTGATTCCCTTAATTTTAGGCACTTGATCCATATATAAAAAAGCAACAGATCCCTATGCACAATAAAACCTGTTGGTCGTATCAAAAGCAGACCGGCCGGGCACTTCACAACGAAATTATCCAATGAGAGCAGGCTGTCCGTTATTGGATTGTTGAAAATTTATTCTTGCCTTTTTTATACCCCGGGTAATGGCATACTATTTGCTCGCCATTTATCTGCAAACACCAATTAAAGGAGGGCAATTATGGGTAAAAAGACCTTGGTGAAAATAAAATTGTTTCAAGGGATTGTTCTTTTTATAGTCATGGGACTGTTCGTCTTAACCATTTTTTTTGTCATGGGGAAAGCCACACGCTATCCCGCTGTTGTTGACCGTCTTGATATTAAGATCAGTTCATTTTCAAACACAACATCTCAAAAAGGGGTTCAGGATCTTGTATCGGGTATATCTCATGATATTGAAGAATTGAAGCAGACACTATCCGATCAAAGGACCTCTTTACTGGCATCCTCCGGGATTTTGTTTTTTGTTTTCTTCGGGGGCATTATCAGTATGCTTTATCTATTCTTCCCCAAGAAGTATGCATCACAGGTTGATGAAATTATTCATCAAACCGAAATCATTGCCAAAGGTAATGTGAATGTTCATTTTGAAACAAACCAGACAGGATTGATGGGAAAATTGACCGGTTCTCTGGAAAGAATGGTTCGGTCTTTATACACAACCATGCTGAAGATTTCCGGTTTCATTGAGTCCCTGACATTTTCCTCCAATGAGTTGGGGGTGGTTTTCAAACAGATGAGTGAAAACACCCAGACCACATTTGAAAAAACAGACAAAGTATCTTCATTTTCCAATGAGATGAGCACAAAAATGTCAGCCATCGCATCCGCCATGGAGCAGTCCGCAAATAGTGTCACTGAAGTGGCGAATAATATTGAAGAGATGAATGGTTCAATCAACGAGGCATATAAGTTTGCAGAAAAGACTGATGCCACGACCAAACAGGTTGTCATTCAGGCCGGCACTGCCTCTGAAAACATTGAAGCACTGGGCAGGGCTGCTGATAAAATCGGGCAGGTGACTGAAACCATTAGTAATATATCTTCCCAGACCAATCTACTTGCTTTGAATGCGACCATTGAGGCGGCAAGAGCAGGCGAATCCGGTAAGGGGTTTGCTGTCGTTGCCAATGAAATTAAGGTATTGGCCGGTCAGACAGCGGAAGCCACCAACGATATCGGTGCTAAAATCACAGATATCCGTTCCACTATCCAGACATCGGTTGAAGAGATAACCCATATTTCAAGTGCAATAAATAATGTTAGTGAAACTGTATCATCCATGGTTACGATTATTGAAAAGCAATCTGAGACCGCTCAAACCGTAACAAAGAATATCCAGCAGGCTGCATATGGTATAAACGATATTAATGAGAATGTCAGCCAGAGCTCTGCTGCTGCAAATCAAATTACCATCGAAATAAAGGAACTTTCCTCCCTTGCTGTGGATATGAAGGCGTCTGGTGATAAAATCAGAACGAATTCAGATGAGTTGAACAAACTGGCTGACAAATTTAAAAATATTTTCAGTAGTATTGAATTTGGGCAGGCCGAGGTTACATCCACAAAAGAAGAAGCGAAAACTCTTGTGGAAAGCGGGCTGGATCATCTTTCCCAGAATGGAAAAAAATCGTCTTTTTCTAAGTTTAATGATTCAAATGGTGGTTTTATAAAGGATGATTTATACCTTTATGCCATTGATTATGAAGGTACTTTCCTTGTAAGTGGTTCCAATAATTCCCTGATCGGGAAAAATCTTTACAGTGCTTTGGATGTAGACGGGAACCCGTTTATTAAAAATATTATTGATACAGCCAGAAAAGAGGATAAAGGGTGGGTCAAATACAAATGGAGCCATCCTGAAACCAGACAAATTATGGATAAAGTAGCTTATGTATCGCTAATACCCGGTGAGGATATTGTGCTTGGCTGTGGAGTTTATGAAACTTAGCATCAGGGATGTGAAATATCCGGGTATGCATTTACAGATGAAGGCCCAATTTTTTTTAAAAAACCTATTGTATGGAGGTACGATGGACTCCCCAAAAGAGCAAATTCGGAAAATAAAAAAAGGGTTACCCACACAGTTTTTTAACGATATTTGTAAAGATCTTGACCTGCCTGAAACACATTTGGCAAAAGTCATAAAAGCATCTGCAAATAATTTGGCAATCCGGAAAAAACAAGGTTTTTTTTCTTTTTCAGAATCCGAGCGGTTGTTTAGAATCCGGCGAATTTATAACAGGGCACTGGAAGTTTTTGAAGATGAAGCGGTCGTAAAAAAGTGGTTTAAAAATCCGTATTGGCTGTTAGAGAATGCAGCACCCATTGACTATCTTGACACCGAAACAGGGGGCAGAGAGATTGAAGAAGTTTTACGGCATATCGAGAATGGCGCCTTTACATTTGCTTTGCCTGTTTAAAATTGTTCCAAAGTTAAGATGGTGTTATTTCTTCAGCGCCTGTTTCAAATAAGAGGGAAGGACTTTCCCATGAAAGCTAAAGTAGATAATGTCCTTGATTCCATTACCCGTGCAGGTCTTTTGTCTCCAAAAACTATCACGCTCATGATTACAAACCGCTGCAATTTATCCTGCTCCCATTGTTTAACGGAAAGCTGTTCGAATGACATTGGCCGTCCAATCCCGACAGACGCCATAAAGAGATTGATTGAAGAATTTATTCGATTGGGTGTTAAAGAAGTTTGTCTGACAGGCGGGGAACCGCTATTACATCCGGATTGGTTTGAAATCCTGTCATTTGCCTGCAGAAAGAAAGGGTTAACACGGATTTGCCTCCAAACAAACGGTACTTTGTTAACTGAGGATGATATCGCAGCCTTTTGTACCCACGATTTTAAAAATCTGACCATTCAGGTGAGTATGGACGGTGCCACACCAGAAACCCATGACAAAGTTAGAGGGGCAGGCAGCTTTGAAAAGACTGTCAAGAATTTGAAATTATTATCTAATGCCTATCTCGGCCCACAGGTTGTTGTGGCGTTCACCGAGATGCAGCACAATTTTACAGAACTTCCTGATTTGATTTTCCTTGTGAACGAATTGGGAATCGCAAGTCTTGTGAGTGGAACGCTCGTTCAGGCGGGAAGAGCTGTTCGTACCGACCAAACGGCTCCTCCCACACCATCACAGTATATTAAATTGTTAAACCGCTACCATTCTGATCAGCAATTTAAATCGCTGTATGAAAAAGTTGGAAATATTGCTGCCATTGAATGGTTTATTGGAAAGGCATTCCCTTCAACAGTATTTTGTAACTGCATGGAAAAACCCTATATCAGCTCAAATGGGGATATGTACCCCTGTCTTATGTTAGCGATTGAAAAATTGGCGGTTAAAAATATTTACCAGCGTCCTTTGGAAGAAAGTTTACTGGAAGGATTGTTTTTATGGTCTGAACTGGCCGGCCTGCATTACAAAAGATCTGTGGCCCTTGAAAAATGTAGAGATTGCCCCGGCAGGCGGCATTGCGCGGGGGGGTGTATGGGCCGGGCTTTTGCAGTGAATGGAGACTGCATGACAGTGGAAGACAGGTGCGTACTGAGAAGAGCTGTATATGACTGGAAACCTTAAAACAATTTACGAAAATATGAATAAAATAGGAAGATACTTTTTGTTCAAGAAAAGTATGGAAGACTAAAAGCAATTCCAATAGCTAAGGATCGGCTTCAAAATTACTTAACCTTTTGTTTCCAAAATCCCCTGTCTTTTAAGGGGTTTTGGAAAGAATTTAGGGTAAGTTATTTTGTAACGATTCCTAAATACCGGGATTGGGTCGTAAACCAGTTCAGGGATATTATCAGAAGCAGAGCTATGTGGATCATGGTTGCGCCACACCCATCAATCTAAATCGTCTTGAAAACCTTTCAAACATATTGATATTTTGATCTGTTTTTAATATAAAATTTATTATTGGATGATTGTTTCTGTCTCGATTTTTTTATGGTTTTTTTAATCTAAAAAAGGTTTTTATAGAAAATGACTTTTAAAAACAAATTGACCATTGCAACAATAGGGCTTGTCGTTATCATCGTGGTTGTGTTCACTTTAATTGTTTCATATACAGTCTCAAAACAGAATATGACTGTATCAACTGATTCATTGAAAAATGCTTTTACCATTATCCAGTACCAGCTGGAAGATCTTAAAACGAAATTTCTTTCAGAGACCCGGCAAGTGATTGCCATTGCAGATCTGGGAACTGAGCTGAGCTTAATCGAATCGTATAAGCAACGTCCGGACGGGCATACCATGACCAGATCCAACCATATTAAAATCATTACCAATCTCTATTCTGCTGCAAGTGCGGGAAATATATCGCGGATGTCGGCCTATGATGCAGATGGAAAGCTGGTTGCTTTTGTTAAGATCAATAAAGGGAAAGTATCTGGTGTATATCCATACAAAAAAGACGGAAAACCCGCATTCCAGCTTGCCCAGATTAATTTAGGTGAAGAATTTGTTGAGGACACCTTTAAAATAGTTGCCCAATGGCCTTTTGAACCCTCCCTGCTAACTGCTGAAATCCATGAAAAAGATGGCGTCGCTTTCCATGGGAATCCGGCATCTGTTCAGATTGTTGCCAATGCAATTTCCACAGTTGAAAAATTTAATTTTAAAACCAAGGAAAAGACTAAAAGGACCCTTGGAATGGTGGTTGCTTCAAAAATTATTGGCCGGGAATTCGCTTCAAAGGTAGCAACGTTTAGCAGCACTGAAGTAATGGTGTTTTCTGCAAAAAGCCATGGCAAAGGTTCCGGAACACTGAAATTATACAATGATTTTAAACTTGATACTGTCAAAGAGATTAAAAATCGCATCAAGGTGGGAAAAAAGCAAATTTTTCTGGATGAATTCGTGATTGAAAACCAGGAATATGCCCGGGGGATTTGTACGCTTGAATCCGGGACTCAGGAGATAGGTGCCATTGTGGTGCTCCATTCCAAAGCCGTTGCCAAGGCCAATACAAACCAGATTATTAAATTTTTAAGTATTGCTGCCATACTTTGCATTCTCCTTATCCTGCCCCTGGTATTCCTATTTGCAAAGACAATGACCAAACCCATATTAAAGGTGGTTTCAGGCCTTGAGGATATTGCCCAGGGTGAGGGCGACCTGACCATGACGCTGGATATAAGGGGTAAAAGCGAAATCGGCCAACTTGCCCGGTGGTTCAATCTGTTTATTGAGAAGCTAAGGGGAATTATCACTGATGTCAAAGACAATTCAACAGCTCTGGATGCTTCTTCGGATAAGCTTTCAGCTCTATCCAGTCAGATGTCGGATACTGCAGATAATATGTCGGGCAAATTTGATTCTGTTGCCTCATCAGCCTCGGAGATGAATGATAACCTTTCCTCTATTGCCGCAGCAATGGAACAGACATCCACCAATGTCAATCTTGTTGCCACGGCCACGGAACAGATGACCTCATCCGTTAATGAAATATCCCGGAATTCCGGGAAAGCCCGGGATGTTGCCCAGGAAGCTGTCAGCCGAGCCGGACAGGCATCTGAGAAAATAGGCGACCTTGGAAAAACCGCAAAAGAAATCGGGACAGTCATTCAATCTATCACGGAGATATCAGAACAGACAAATCTTCTGGCATTGAATGCCACCATAGAAGCGGCAAGGGCGGGAGAAGCCGGTAAGGGGTTTGCTGTTGTGGCAAATGAAATCAAAGAACTTGCCAGGCAGACAGCAAGTGCTGCCCTGGAAATAAAGGAAAAGATCTCTGCCAACCAGGAATCCACAATAAAAACAGTGGCGGAAATCAAGCAGATCACCGATATCATCAATGATATAAATGAGGTTATTTCCACAATTGCCACGGCAGTTGAAGTGCAGTCAGCCACCACGCAAGAGATTGCTGACAATGTTTCCCAGATGTCCCAGGGCATTCAGGAAGTCAATGAAAATGTATCTATAAGCTCTGATGCAGCCGGAAAGATTGCCGGTGACATTCAAGAGGTCAATCAGGATGCCGCACAGATGTCTGTCTCCGGTTCCAAGGTCAGTGTCAATGCTGATGAGTTGTCAAATTTGGCTGCGGAACTCCAGAAACTGGTTTCTGTCTTTAAGACATGATTCATGCCACAGGATCAGAACTCAAATTGGATCTGCCCGGTATCGATGGCTTTGCCAAGATCTTGGGTGATGGATTCAATAAGGGGGATGTCGCGGCTGTCACACTGGGAACAGGCCACCTTGACCACAAGGTTGCGTCCGTTTTCCTTTGCAACATAGAGTGCCTTGTCAATTAGATAAAAAACATGAGTGATCCTCATATTGCCGTGGTGATGTTTGAAAAACGGATAGAAGATTATGCCCATGGAGCAGGTGATGCTGATCTCACGACTGTCTGTCACCTTAAAGATCGAATTTTCCACATGGAGACGGATCTTCTCGGCAAGGACGGCAAGGTGACTTTCCTTGGTATCCTTCAGGATTATGACAAATTCTTCCCCTCCGATGCGGGCGACCACATCATCCTGCCTGACCGATTCAAGGAGCCTTGCGCTGAACTGCTTGAGTACCATGTCCCCGGAATCGTGCCCATAGTTGTCGTTTACTTTCTTGAAATGGTCGATGTCGATACTGATAACCCCATACCCGCTTAAATCGGATGGTTTCCTTTGATTTGAGCCGTTTTTCTCCATCCACAGAGAATTGATTTCATTCTCAACCCTGGGCTTTAAAATATCAAAGAGATAGTGCCTGTTTTTAAGGCCGGTCAAGGCATCAATTCTGGAGATTCTTTCGAGCTCACTGTTTTTCATTATAAGCTCTTGGTTGAGCTTTTCCGTATTGAGCTTTTCTTTGTTAAATTGTTCAACCAGCAAATTGTTGTCGTATCGCAATTCAAGGAATGCCCTTAAATCCGTATTCATCCTCTTGGCGTTAATGGACATGATGGCATAGAAGATCAGTCCAAGAATCCCCATGGAGGTTGTCATCTCCGTTCCAAGGGTAAAGAGGATGACCGTGGGAATTAAAAAAACTGTTATGGAATAGGAAAAAAACATGGCCAGGTGGTTGTGATAGGAACCAAGGCTGCCTGCTACCATCCCCCCCACAATAAAATAGAAAAAAACCATATAGGCAAGCTGATCGGTATTTATAAAAAAGAGTCCGGCCGACCCAAACAAAAGGCCTGCAATCAAAAAGGATATGAGCAATACCCGCTGCCAGAGAAGATAGTTTTCCTGTTTATATCCCCGCCGGTAAAATTCTATCACCAAATACCGAACCAGGACAAAGACGATGTTGATTAAGCACCAGATAACCAGTTGCGATCTTGGGATCACATTCCAAAGAACGATTACAAGGATTGTGGAATTGACAAGGGTGGAGGGCATACTCGTGAAGAGGTTTTTCACAAGTATGTTGGTTCGTTCAATCTCTACTAAGGTTTCCCGGTCAGTGCTTTTGTTAATTCCCATATATTCCTGATTTCCCAGCCAAAATCAAATAAGAGGTAAGAATCTAAAACGCCATGGATTGCCTGGCAGCCGTTTATGCCCTGCAGCAAAAGCCAATAGCCCGGATCGCAAAACATAAGTATAAACACTGTTTACGATAAAAGCCCATAGCCCTTATCGCAAAACATAAGACTAAACACTGTTTACGATAAAAGCCTATTCCCGGCTAAAAAACAAGGGATTTTGTTATAATTTGCCATGGGGGAAAGAATATTGTAACTTCATTTTAAAATATACAATATTCTCTATAAAAATTAACGCAAGGGGATTTCATTATGGTTTTGGGTGGAAAACGCCTCTCTAACCCCGTTCTATTATTGGTTGCGATCCTGTTTTATTTTACTCAGCAGCTCATCCCGGTCCATGCAGCTGAACTCTCCAAAGCCGAAGAAGTCTATCTCAAGGAAAAGGGCACCATCTTTTTCGTCAGTCAGACCCATTACCCTCCATTTGAATTCCTTGGTTCTGACGGAGACCACACAGGTATGAGTATTGATCTGGTGCGTTGGATTGCCACTGAATTTGGATTTAAGGTGCATTTTACCGACACTTCCTTTAAACAGGCTCAGAATCAAGTCCTGGCAGAAAAAGCCGACATTCTTACAAGTTTGTTCTATAGCAAAAAACGAGATGAGGTATTTGATTTTACACAGGTCCTGTTTGAGGTGCCGGCTTCTATTTTTGTGTTGTCCAACAGGTCTGATATAAAGGAAATGGCTGATCTTCAGGGGAAAGTGGTCGCCATACAGGCCGGAGATTCTGCCGAGGATTTTCTCGGGGAAAAACAGATCCCATGTACCTTTAGTTATACCAGCAACTTTGCCGAGGCAACAGATCTGGTCATTAAAGGAAAGGCAGATGCAATAATCGGTGACGAACAGATTGTTTTATACCACATATTTTCAAACGGACTCACCGAACAAATCAAGAAAGTCGGAGTACCCCTTTACATCGGTAAGAATTGTATGGGGGCAAAGGATCCGAACCCGATGCTTGTAAGTATTATGAACAAAGGGGTTGACTCTGCCCAGGAAAAGGGTGTGTTTGACCGGATCTACAAAAAATGGATAGGTGTACAGTATTTTTCGAAGCCGTCCTGGATAAAACAACACCTTTCCTATGTTTTCATTGCAGTGGGGGGGATTTTACTGGCAGCTGTGCTGGGCTTGGTCTGGAATATCAAACTGCGACAAATGGTTATCGCCCGAACCACGGAGCTTTCTAATTCGGAAAAAACCCTGCGCGCAATCCTGACCACGTCCCCCCTGGGAATTGCCCTGATCCGTGGGCGTATAATGGGATGGCATAACCCGGCCATGAACCATATGTCCGGTTATACACCTGATGAACTTGAGGGCCGGGATATTGCAATACTATATCAGAATCATCCTTTAGAGGATTTAGCCCATCAAAAATTAAAAGACGGGTTTCAGACACCTTCCCATGCTGCAGTTGAAACACAATGGGTTCGCAAGGATGGGACGGTTTTCGATTGTCAATTCAGGTATACCCCTTTGAAGTTGGATGACGATACATCCATGACCATTGTTATTGCAGAAGATATTTCTAACCGTAAACGCGGAGAAAAGATCCTGCAAGAAGAGAGAGAAGACCTTGTCATGACCCTTGAAAGCAACCCCCATGGCATTGTTATTATTGATACCGGGAATAAACATCTGTATGTAAATTCTAATTTCACTAATATTACCGGATATACGTTGGAAGAAATTCCCACTAAACAGGATTGGTTTCAAAAAGCCTACCCGGATGCAGCCTATAGAGAAAAAATTATTAAAACATGGAAACGGGATACGATTAAACAAGGCACGATAGAGGGCCGGGAATTTACGATAAAGTGTAAAAACGGTCAATCAAAACATATAGAGTTTAAATCGACCGTTTTAAAGGATAAAACAATTTCCGTGCTTACAGATGTTACCCAGCGCAGGCAAGCTGAGGAAGCATTGAAAAGAAGTGAGCAACGACTCTCCGTGCACCTGCAAAACACCCCGGTTGGCGCTATCTCATGGGACCTTGAGTTCAACGTCGTTGAATGGAATCCGGCCGCGGAACGCATATTTGGGTATAAGCGTGAAGACGTCATTGGTAAACATCTTGCGGAACTCATTGTTCCTGAGGATGTGAAAGGTTTGGTTGACGGGGTTTTCCAGGACTTATTTGCGGGAAAAGGTGGTGTACGGAGTATCAATGAAAATTTGACCAGGGCCGGAAGGCGCATCCTGTGTGATTGGTTCAACACCACTTTAAAAGATCCGAACGGTAAGGTCGTTGGCGGTGCTTCTCTGGTAAATGACATCACAGATAGAAAACGGTCGGAAGATATTAATAAGACGCTGTTCGCCATTTCAAATGCAGTGAACATCACCTTTGATTTGAATGATCTTTACAAACAGATTCATCGCCTGTTGGCTGAAATTATAGATGTTACCAATTTTTATATCGCAATTGTCAATGAAAAGAAACGGACCTTTTATTTCCCATACCATGTGGATACGTTTGATCAGAAATTTCCTGTCATTACAGATTTTAACCCAAATGAATCAATAACCGGGTTGGTGATTTCTCAACGGAAACCACGATTATTGAGAAAGGAGGAACTTAAGACTTTAGCAGGTAAAAACGGAGTTTGGGGGCTGGCCCCGATGATCTGGATGGGCGTCCCGATGATTATTAAAAATGAGGTTATTGGCGTGATCGCTGTACAAAGTTATACAGATCCCCATTTATACTCCGAACAGGATTTGAAAGTATTGTCATCAATTTCTGAGCAGGTTGCGATTTCCATTGACCGTAAACGGGCTGAAGATGACCTGCGTGACAATGAAAAAAGGTATCGGCATCTTTTTAATAATGCGCCTGCGGGAATGTATGAAATAGATTTTGTAAAACGCAGATTTGTTGAGGTTAATAGCGTGTTGTGCAAATACACAGGCTACTTAGAACAGGAGTTTTTGTCCATTGATCCGTTGGAGCTGTTGACGGAAAAAAGCAAAGGGCAATTTGAGAAAGCTTATGAAGCAACCCTCAGGGGTGAAAAAATATCAACGGATGTTGAATATGAAATCATTTCTAAAGACGGCCAAACCTTATTGGTGATTCTCAACAGTGAATTTATCTATGAAAATAAAAAACTGACAGGAGCAAGGGTGGTTGTCCACGACATTACCGAGCGTAAGAAAATTGAGAATATGATCATCCAGTCTGAAAAAATGATGTCTGTTGGGGGCCTGGCCGCTGGAATGGCCCATGAAATAAATAATCCGTTGGCCGGAATGATGCAGAATTCACAGGTTATTCACAATAGGCTCACAAAAGAAATACCGGCTAATGAAAAAATTGCACAAGAACTGGGCACTTCAATGGATGTTATAAAAAAATATATGGAAAAAAGAGAGGTTCTAAGTCAACTTGAGAGTATTAACATTGCCGGTACCCGTGCTGCAAAAATTATCCGCAATATGTTGAGTTTTGTCAGAAAAAGGGATTCTGCTAAAGCTCATTGCAAGCTGGATGAATTGTTGGGCAGCACCATTGAGCTGGCACAGAATGATTATGATTTAAAGAAAAATTATGACTTCAGGCAAATTGAAATTATCCGGGAATATGCCCCGGATTTTCCACCTGTCCCATGTGAGGCAAGCAAAATACAGCAGGTTCTGTTTAATCTATTGAAAAATGCATCCGAGTCAATGGCATCCCAACCGGGGACTAAAAAGCCTGAACTCACCATTCGGTTAATAAAACATGATAAAATAGCTCGAATTGAGATCGAGGATAATGGTCCCGGAATGGATGAGGAAATACGGAAAAGGATATTTGAACCGTTTTTTACAACTAAAAGTGTAGATAAAGGAACCGGCCTGGGGCTTTCTGTTTCCTACTTTATTATTGTTGAGGACCATGGCGGTACAATAGAGGTTGAATCAACCCCGGGCAAGGGTACAAAATTTATTATAGACCTTCCATTTGATTTGGCGTAAATAATGGATCTGATCTAATTAAAGGAGAGTGTGAAATGATACTCAATATGCTGATTTTAAGTGTGGTTATTTTTCTGGTGGCTGAATTTTTGCCAGGTATCCGTGTGAAAAATTTTGGGACCGCTGTTATTGTGGCCATTGTTTATTCTGTGATTAATTTTTTCACGGGATGGCTTCTTGTGTTGCTGACCCTGCCGTTTATCGTATTGACATTCGGGCTGTTCAAGCTTTTGATCAATGCCTTTATGCTGTGGCTGACCGATAAGATGATGGACGATTTTGAAATTAAGGATTTTTTAACCACTTTTGTGGCCGCAGCTTTGATTACGCTTACGGATTCCGTTGTTAAGTGGATGTTTTAATCAGGTCTGATATTGTTTCTTACACCCCGGTCTGCCAACAGACCGGGGTATTATTTTTTTGTACAACCGATTCCCTTTTGTATTGTAAATCAATGTTTTAAAAATACGAAAAACAGGTGATTTTTTGCCCATTTCTTGACAAGATGCAAGGTTGTCCTTTAAGTTGTAAGACCCAGCCGGGCATTAATATTGGTCTATGGGTCTCCATTTTTATAGGAGCACCAAAAAAAGATGGAAATACGGCTGATACCGGCGGCTAACACCGGCAAGCGTAGATATGGGGAAAGGGCAATGGCAGGCACCATGAAGACAGTAATTGAGGATTTGGATTTTGATCTATTTGAATCCCAATGGGAAAAATTGTCAATTGAAAAAAAGGCCCTTGTTATTGAGGAGGCCGGCACCTTACCGCCTAAAACTGCAATTCTGCCGATTCTGGCCGGGTTAACCTCCCACCGCCTATCCTTAAAAACCAAGGCGAAAAACAGCCTTGAAACTCTGAAAACAACTATCTGTAATAGGCCGACGGATGCCACGGGCATTGCTGATTATGTCGAGAGCAAAAAGGCAGCATTGGTCTGCGCCCGGATTTATGCACTTATTCAGCCGGGTCTGCCCTCTGATGAACTTCACTTTTTATTTTCCTCTCTGCTGACCTTTGGTCCAAAGGGGGCTGGTTTTGCTTTCAAGGCAGTTTATAAGGGACTTATCTCAGTACCGGCCATGGAACAAATGGTTGCCGCGGTACCGGAGTCTGACCGTCTGTCTTTTGTTCATCAATATCTTAAGGCCGCCCCGAGTGTCCGTCTGAAATTCGGCTATTCATTCAAGCGCATTTTAATGTCTCTTTATCAAAGGGACGCTGTTGTTCATTTTTATGCCGGTCTTTTTGATCGCAGGGAAGATGCCGATCCCTTTTTGCATCATATCAGTGCCCGGTTAAGATATCCCGGGCAGATTGTGTCTGAGCAGATACGATCTGTCGATCCTGTGCAGAGGATAATAGGACTAAAAGCATTTTCTATGATAAAGGGGAAAATTCCTGCCGACCTGCTAATATATCTTCTGGCCAATGAGGAAAACGAGGCGGTCAGGATTGCCATCTATAATGTTATTGAAGCCTCTTCTGTGGGGCATTACCGGGAACTGTGTTATCCCATCCTTCGGTTTTTCTATGAAAGGGAAGAAACAGAAGCACTCCATGCTTTCAAGGCAATGGTCGTAACGGGGAAATTACCCCCTTATCGTATGCTCAAAATGGTTTCGGCAAAGTACCCCTCTTTGCTGCCGGCAATCCATTCGGATATGTCAGCCTTATCTAAATTTTCTTTTTTAATTATTCAGGATATTGCCCTGAATCATAACGAATATTCAGGCCTAAATTTTGATGCCAACCTCGCCTGTGTTCTGGGTATGATTAAAAAAAGACCGGAACGGATTGTAAAACTATTCAGCGGATCAGCTGTAAGAAAGGACGCGGCATCCTTTATTGAAAAAACCGGATCCCTTCTGGCACAGGAAAAGAACAGCATCGTAACCGAGTTTGATCAAATTATCCGTCTGATAAACGAAAAATCTAAAAATTTGACTGCCACGGCGCAGGCCTCAATTCAAAAAAAGATTGAACACCTTAAATCCGGAAAAAAATCAGGGAGAAAGATTAGTTTTGAAGATGATGTTATTTTAAATGCAAATCTGTCATCCTCAAACATTAATTCATCTTTCCTTTTTTTTAATAGAAGTATTATCTACGGGAGTAATCTTTCCCATGTAGTTTTTTTAAATACCGTTTTTAGGAAAAGCATTTTTTATAGTGTTGATATGCGGGGAGCAAGGTTTGATCGGGACAATTTCGATGATGCGGTTTTTATTAATGTGAATGCATCAGGTGCTGAATTTAAAAACTGCAGTTTTGAAAATGTGTCTGTTTATAATTGTAATTTCAGTCATGCAAGCTTAAGGGACACCTCTTTTGTAGGGGCGGTTATTTCAAAAACCATATTTGAAGAAACAGATCTTTCTGATTCATGTTTTGCCAATTCAAAAATTTCCGCCGTGTCCTTTTCCAAAGCGGTCCTGAGTAATACAGACTTCTCAGATGTAAGAGCACGATTCTGTAAGTTTCAATTGAATGACAGCTTTAATATCAGAACTGACAATCTGGATTTTAACGCACGACAATTTCAGCTTTCCGACAGGGATATGCCACAGATGGAAGCCCAAACAGTGGCGGAAATCAACAAAGAGATTTTTTGTGAATTCATTCATTATGGCGAGCAAAAATTTTTAAAGCAAAACCGGCTTTCCCTGCTCACGGCCTTTGACATCTTCAGAAAAAAACCTGCAGATCTGTTTCAACTTATCCCTTTTTTTCTGCATGAAAATATTACCCTACCGGGATTTAATGAATTTCATTCCAAAACGCCCTGCGGCATATGGAACTATCTGCCGAACCCTGAAACAATAAAAATATTAAATCATTACATCCCCGGCAAAGAAACTTTGGCCAAACGATGCCAGGATCCCAGGATTGAAGGCCTTTTTACCATTGGAAGTGTGGGGTCCATAGCCCAGACATCAGAATCTGATATCGACTATTGGGTCTGCATCCATGAAGACAAGTTCAGCTCCCGGGAGATGGATCTGTTAAAGGAAAAGCTTGCAACTTTGGAAACAATAGCCATGGATAAGTTTCATACAAAGGTGACCTTTTTTGTTGTGGACATTCTTAAGGCCAGGAATAACGATTTTGGGGATTCCTCCGTTGAAAGCTCGGGCTCGGCACAGTCACGGCTGTTAAAAGAAGAGTTTTACAGAACCATGATTTATGTTGCCGGCAAAATTCCCCTTTGGGCGGTGTTGCCCACTGCCGTCAGTGTGAATTACTATGACAGTATTAAAAAAAGCGTTATCGTTTTTCCAAGTGATTCCAGATACATTGATCTGGGAGATATCAATGCTATTTCCACTGGAGAGTACTTTGGCGGTTCTCTCTGGCAGATGTTCAAATGCCTGAAAAGCCCTTTTAAATCAGTGCTCAAAATGGCGCTTCTTGAAAAATTTATCTATGAGTATGGAAAACAAATCCTGCTTTGCAACAAGTATAAAGACGAGTGGATGAATTCAGGTGCGCATCTGCAACTGGCTCAGAATGATTCATACTATATTTTGGTGGAAAATCTTCTCACCTATTTTAAAACGGTTGAGGACAAAGATTCGGTGACACTTCTGCTCACCTGCTTTTTTTTGAAACTCGGCATTTCAGAAGAATCCCAGATAGGGGATGGGGCTTTCGGCTTTCGGAACATACTACTTGAAAAATGTATGCGCCAATGGGGGTGGACCAAGAGTGAGGTTTTTAGAATCGGCCGATTTAAAACCTGGGAATATGGTGATATTGCCGTTCTTTCAAACACCATTAAAGACTATATGATCAACACATATAAAATTGTGAATAAGCGATTTGTCCACCAGAGCCAGTCAAAAATCAGTCCTGAAGACCGCACTGTACTTGGGCGAAAGGTATTTGTTGAGTTTTCAAAACAGCCCGGGAGAGTTGAAAAGGCATTCATTATTTCAAGGAGCGACCAATATTATCAGCGTCTGTATCTGAGGTATATTAAGGAGAACGGCAGTAAAGGGGTGTGGGAGTTGTTCAACAAGAATACAAGGCAGTTTGATTTTAAAGAGGAGCGGTTGATTCTCGCAGATACAGTTGAGGAAATCGGCATATGGTTAATTAACAACGGCCTATACAATGAGCTGAATGCAGTTAATTTAATCCCCAATCCCACCTATGTCACTGTTGATGAGATTAGGAAGCTGTATAAAACCATGTATGATTTCTTTAGTCCGCCCCTTGAAAAATATATTGGTTTTGATCAATTGCTAACCGGAAACAAGGTGATCGGACTCTTTGTGTCGACGAATTTTTATGTATCTGAACCACAGGTAAAAATAAGTGATTATACCATGGTATACTTAAATTCCTGGGGGGAGTTATTTTATGAATCCGTTGTTCCGGATGTGCCCTTGACCCTTCAGGCTGCCAAAAAAGATATTCTGAACAGAATGGGTCAAGATCTTATGCCTTTGAATACATTGTTTTATTCTTCTAAAGAGGGAAAAAAGCAGAAAAATCAGTTTCCACCTGACTGGAGCACTCAGTATTTTTTATAAATATCTTTAACTGTTTCTAAGGATCAATTCAGGAACAATCAGCTGCAAATTCAGGGTATTTTAATCTGAATGCTTGGGGTTGATACAGATCCGGCAGTCGGCGCAGGGCTTCATGGGGCAGGAGATGGAGTTTTTTTCGTCTTTTGCCCGAAAAAATTCCTTTAGGAGAAAATCGTCCGATACCCTGTGGGCAAGTATGTCCCAGGGTAAAAGAGTCGCAGGATCCTGTGACTTTTCTTTGTGAATCACATGATCGCAGTACTCTTGATTCATTTTCATGGCACGGGTCCAGCCGTGTTCAAGGGCCAGTTCAATGAGATCCGCGGCATGTCTGTCGCCTAGGGAGAGCAGGGCATGGGTCCTTGCCTGGCGAAGGGATTCAAAGTTCAGGGTTACATTGGCGGTTTTTTTCAATCCCTGGCGGATGATGGAGAACCGTTTTTTCAGCTCTTTTTCATCTGTCATGCCAGACCATTGGAACGGGGTGCAGGGTTTGGGGATAAATGGGTTGATGCTCAGGGTGATGTTGCCGATTTTTTTCTTTTTTCTGGAGGCTTCAAGAAAAGTGGATTTTATTTGCCGGGTTAAATCAACTATGGCCTGGACATCTTCGGTAGTTTCAAAGGGCAGGCCGATCATAAAATAGAGACGCATATTCATGATACCTTTGTCCACAAGAGCTTTTGCAGCGGAAAGAATCTGTTCTTGAGTCAGCTTCTTGTTGATGATGTTTCTCATGCGCTGGGAGCCTGCTTCCGGGGCGATGGTGGCTGTTTTTACACCGGAATCGGATAGAATGGAGATAATCCGGTCATCCAGTTTGTCGGCCCTCAGGGACGAAAAGGAAAGTCGAAGTCCTTTCTCCTTACCGTACTGACATATCTCACCGATTTCCGGATGGTCCAGAACAGCCGAACTGACCAGGCCGATTTTGTCTGTTTTCCCGGCTGCCTCATCAATGGCTTCTCGGAGGGTGTCCAGGGGGTAAATCCGGGGCGGGCGGTAGATAAATCCTGCTGTGCAGAACCTGCAGCCGTGGGGGCAGCCTTTGAGGGTTTCAATGAGGAAAATGTCTTTGAATGCGGTGCCGGATGTCATGATGGTTGTGGTGGTTTTGACATCAGACAGATCGGTGAGGTATTGGACCTGAATCTGTTTGGCTGGTTTGCTTTTGGGGGTGTCCTGGTCTCGACTGGGGTAGAGGATTGGCTGATGAAGGTCAGGGACATAGGCCCCTTTCATCCGGGTTTCAACTTTTGACAGGAGGGTTTCTCGATTTTCCGATTTTCGGTACAGTTCAAAAAACGGTGGTAAAAGGCATTCAGCCTCCCCTAAGAGGAAAAGATCCACAAAGGGGGCAATGGGTTCCGGGTTTAAAAAGCAGGCGACTCCCCCCGCGACCACCAGGGGGTGGATGTGGTTTCGATCAGATGATCGCAGGGGGATGCCTGTTG
>PIVQ01001367.1 GCA_003354055.1 Desulfobacteraceae bacterium
GCGGTGGTCCTCAACGGGCAGTTTGACTCTGAGGTGGAAAGCCGGATCCAGGAATACCTGACCCAGGTGGCCGGGTTCTCTCTGCGTACGGACAACTCCACCGAATTGTTCGCCATGCTTTGGGGTCTGTATTTTGATACGGCGTTCTGGGAAAACCGCCGGTACAAGACCATCGAAGACCAGCATCGACTTGGGCTGGAAGAGCTGTCCATCTCCAGCCAGTCCATCGACTACACCATTTTCAGAAACCTTTCCGGAAAGTCGGTGCATGACATAGACGAGATGGCCTTTATCCGGGCGGTGGAGGCCATGATCCCTTCCGGGGGGCAGTTCGCGGTTTCAGGTATCAGCCGGATCTCTCCGGACAGGCTTTTCTTGGCCGCCCATAAACGGCCGGTCTACATAGTCAAACGAAAGGAGACCGATGATTTCATGGTGGTCTCTGATATCAATGCCGCACTTGGCCTCTTTCCCCAGGACCTGATCCAGTCCACCCGGAAACGCTTGAGAAAACTGCTGCAGACCTATTCCAAGAAATCGGTGATTGTGGAGCCGGACTTTTTTGAGGATGATGCGCTGCCGGATAAGTCCGGTACGCCGGAAGACGATTGGTTCAGGCAGGAGAAAATGAGACTGCTGGCCCCTTTCAGGGTGGAGATCTATGCCCTGGACCAGGAGAGGATTTTCGCAAGCATCCGGACCAGGGCGGACGAAAACGGGGTGATGCGGGAGCTTAACATTCGTGATTTTTCAGGGAAAAAACGGAGCGACATCCGGCCTGAACAGACCTTGCTGACCCCGGTCTCCTTTCAAAAGGATTTCGGTAAAACCTTCTATGAGGAGCACCTCATGGAGATGCCGGGACTGCTCTCTGACGCCTTGAACCGGTATACGGATCCGTCCACTGGCCTGCCCAGGTTTGATATCCGGCGACGGATGATCGAGCGCAGGTTCGGCCGGGGGCTTGCCTCCCTTAACCGTATTGTCCTGGTGGGCACGGGATTCAGCTATTGCCTGGCTGAAATAGTTGAAAAGACCATGGAGCAGTTTTTTACCGGGGTCAATATCATTGTGACCACGCCCCTGGAGATCGGCGATACATTTATCAACCCGGACAGGGATCTCGTGGTCATGATCTCCTGGTCCGGCACCACCTCGGATATGATTGATGCGGCATCCAGGATGCTCAAAAAGAGTATCCTCATGGTGGGAATCACGGAAAAACAATTTTCAGA
>PIVQ01000556.1 GCA_003354055.1 Desulfobacteraceae bacterium
TATATCAATGCGGTGAACTATGCCAAAGAAAGAGTCCAGGGGACTGATCTGACCAAGATATTTGACAAGGATCCCAAACCGGTTGCCATTATAAACCATCCGGATGTCAAGCGTCAGCTTATGGTCATGAAGTCCAATGTAGACGGTATGCGTGCGCTGTTGTACTATACCGCCCTTTGTTTTGACAAAGTGCAAACTGCTGCCACTGACGAGGAAAAAGATAAATATGACGGCCTGATTGAACTTTTAACCCCCATTGTAAAATCTTACAACACAGACAGGTCATTTGATGTCTGCGTCCAGGGCGTTCAGATTTACGGCGGTTACGGATTTATTCAGGAATATCCTCAGGAGCAGTTGCTCAGGGATTGTAAGATCACCTCAATTTATGAAGGTACAAACGGTATCCAGTCCATGGACCTTCTGGGAAGAAAATTGGGTCTTAGAAAAGGGAAACCTTTTATGGATCTTCTCACTGAAATGAATCTCACCATTGCTGCTGCCAAGGAAATTGAAGTCCTTGAGCCATTGGCCGGCCGTGTTGAGCAGGCTGTCAATAAAATGGGTGAAGTGGCCATGCACATGGGTATGACAGCCATGTCTGAAAAAGTACTGGATGCCTTTGCCATGTCCAACCCCTTCCTTGATGTCTGCGGTGATGTCTGCATGGCATGGATGGAACTCTGGAGAGCGGTTGTGGCTCAGCCAAAAATTGAAAAAGCAAAGAAAAAAGATGTGGCCTTCTACCAGGGACAGGTAAAAACAGCTGAATACTTCATCACCTGGGTACTGCCTGCAACCATGGGTAAAATGGAAGCGCTTCAGGGTAATATTCCGGCTATTATGGAAATGCCTGATGCTGCGTTTGCAGGGTAGAAGCGAGAGAAGCGAGAAGAACTGGATCAGCGAGAAAAGCAGATGTTGAAGTTGAGCTGAAATTGAATTGGGTGTTTTGTTGAGCTGGTGTTGATCTGAAGTTGAGTTGAATTTGCTGATCTGGTTTATAAAAGGGCAGGGGAGAAATCTCCTGCCCTTTTTCTTTAACCGCTGGTATTTTGCCAGTTATCGTAAAATTGAAATTTAGTTGATACCTGTTTTTTTTCGCTTTGCGTCAAGCCATGATTATGTGCACCGAATTTGGATCTGGGGTTGTCCCTGAGCCAGGCCTGCATCCGTTTGGCATGGTTTTGTGAAAATGGAATATTGAAGTGATTGTATAGATGCTCAATAGTTTGAAGGGGATCCTTGGATATATCTGAATGGTTCAGGTCATAGACCCTTCTGGAAGCAAGCTGTTCAAGGACAGTCATTGCCCTTTTCAGTGCAAGAGACCAGAGTCTGATCCACCAGTCACTGATGGCGTTCCGATCAGATTTTCCAGTGGTGAAAGCCGTCCATTTTTCAACCATGCTGATTCCGGAACTGATGGCTTCCAATGGATCACGGTGGGTGAAGATGATTTTTGCGTCCGGATAAACTTCCAGAAGTGCCGCAAGACCGAACAGATGAATGGGAGCTTTCAAAACCCATCGTTCATTGGGGCACTTCCACTGCAGCACTTGAAGCAGTTGTTTATGATACCTGTATGCCGGACCATAATCACAGTCGGACAGATAGTCACCATAGGAAAACAGGCTGGATCCTGCAGCATGTCCGAAATGGACAAATTCATGGACCATAAGGTTCTGGCATTCAGATGTACCATGAGTCATGAAGTTGATCCCGTTAATTCCCCGTAATTGGGGCATGGCTGTGAAGAAACCGTCCATAGCTGTTTGGCAGGCCTGAATCCTCGGATCAATGGCCGAAGACATGAGGCGGGGCGGCGGGCAGACAGCCATGGTTGATTCCCAGTTCCTGAGGAATCGGGCACCAGGATCAAGGGCAAGGAGGGTATGGGCTATGGTGGTGCATGTTCTTGGCAGTCCGGTGATGACAATGGGGGCTTTGATCTTTTGTTCGTTTATCTCCGGGTGCTGGCTGAAAAGAGCCTGAACTTCAAGACGATTGGCCAATACCTGACTGATAACGGCAAAAAAATAGTTAAAACAGCCCTCATTAGGTTCCATGTCTGTATTAAGTGAATGAACAAGAGCTTCCAAACCGGGTTGCCAGGTATCTTCACCAAAATCTTCCAGCCCTGTTGTTTTTACTGCCTTTTTGATGAGCATTTCCGAGGTCAATACATAGTTCATAAATCGTCCTCCTAATCGTTTAATTGTTGTTTAAGTCGTGGCGTCAAATTTAAATCTCACGGTACAAAAGTGACCATCCTAAATGAATAGCCGTCGATATAAACGCCACGCCAATTACCTGGGTGGTTTGTTCTTGATGCTCCGCCTAAGGGCGTTGATACCTCCCATGGAAAAGGTAAATACATGATCTGCCCATTGATCATAGGTGGCCTGGGGGGAATAGTCGGGGAACAATCTTGAAAATACGGGCCAGGCAAAGCTGTAATAGAGAAGCTGACCGGATACAGAGACAAGGCAGTCTCTAACCATCGCTTGCGTGGCATTTGAGCCCAGAAGATCACGGATGATACTCATATGGAATTCAACACGGGGGCGGTTGTACTTATCCACCAGGTCCTGGATAAAGGGCGATGGAGAGGTCATTTCAGAGACAAAGATGGTGGTCAGGTCTGATTCGGCAGGGCCGCCTTTGTACAGCATGATACAAAATGTGGTGATGAAATTTTTCAGCTTATCTTCGGCGGACAGGTTCTGGTCAGCTTCTGGTTTTTGTCTGTCATATTCGCTAAAAAGCATTTCAAGGATCTCTTTGTAAAGACCCTGTTTTGAACCGAAGTAATAGTTAATGCTGTTGATATTTGAAGACCCTGCCTGTTTGCAGATGTCCCTTACCGTAGCTTCCTTGAATCCCTTTTGTGCAAAAATTCTGATACCTGCCATGATTAGATTTGCTCGGGTGGAAACGGGTTCTTTTGATGACATTAAAATTTTCCTTTAAGATTTAATACATTTGTATTAAGGTGCTTTTAATACAAATGTATTAAATACGCAAGGGGGAATTCCAATTTGATGCTGTGCTTCCACATAATAATAGAATACAAAAACAATTTTCTAAACCCGGAGAAACTGAATGATTGTACATCAGGTGAAAATCGGAGAACCGAAAAAAGATAAACATATACAAGGACGGCATAAAACAATTTTTGTGGGCAGCACCCAGATTGATATAAAATATCGGGATATGCTCGTCTATTTCAGGCGGAGGTGGGAATTTTACATAAAAGGTACACTTGATTTTTCAACATGTGATTATGATGATTTAAAGCCAGATCAATGGAATCGGATGGAATGATGATGATTGTTTCAACGAATACAGCAGACGATGGTGCTGCTGCATTGGAAATAGACTGTGCTTTGTCTCATAATGTCCCCATTGTAGGAGTGGATGTCAGATACAAATTTGAAGGTAAAATACCAGAAAAACTTGTTGGGAAAATGACAAAGTATGGATGGGAGTGGTTTGCTAAGTTCATAGACGGTCTTTAATTCTAAAAAAAATTTAGCACTAACGAGAATCTTAAAACAGGGTCCGGGAAAATTCCCGGACCCTGTTCAGCTGTTTTACAGAGGGGAGGGCTCCATAGGCGGATTGGCCTTCATGTATTCAAGACGGTTCAAACCGTTTATATAGGCCAGGGCAGAGGCTGTGATGATATCAGGATCAGCCCCTTTACCAAGGGCGACGATACCGTCTTCCTTGAGCCGGACTGTTACCTCCCCCTGAGCATCTGTGCCTTCGGTCAGGGCGGAAATGGTAAACCGCAGGAGTTCGGATTTCGTGCCGGTGAGTTTTGAAATAATGTTGTAGACAGCATCAATGGGGCCGGATCCTTCAGTCGCACCCTGAACCGGTCTGCCGTTGATGTTCAGTTGAACAGAGGCCGTGGGAAATACTGTGTTACCGGACAATACATGGATATATTCCAGGCAGAATACCTCAGACGACCTGAGAACACCCTCATTGATCAGGGCTTCGATATCTTCATCCTGAATGATTTTTTTCTTGTCTGCCAGGTTTTTAAATTTTTTGAAAACTATATTCAACTCTTCGTCTGACAGATTATAGCCCATCTGCTGGATATGGTCGTTCAAGGCATGGCGGCCGGAGTGTTTTCCAAGGACCAGGTTGTTTTTGGAGATTCCGACGGTTTCAGGTTTCATGATCTCGTATGTCATGGGATTTTTCAGTACCCCGTCCTGGTGGATGCCGGCTTCGTGGGCAAAGGCATTGGCACCCACAATAGCACGGTTAGGCTGCACCAGGATTCCTGTAATCATGGAGACCAGGCGGGAGGTGGGATAAATACGCGTGGTATCAATCCCTGTGGTCTGGGGAAAGAAGTTGGGCCGGGTGTTCAATGACATGACCACCTCTTCCAGAGAGGTGTTGCCGGCACGTTCGCCTATTCCGTTGATGGTAACCTCTACCTGGCGGGCCCCGTTTTTAATGGCAGCCAGGGTGTTGGAGGTGGCCAGTCCCAGATCATTATGGCAGTGAACGGACAGCACAGCCTTATCAATGTTAGAGGTGTTCTCTATCACATATTTGACAAGGTCGGCAAACTCTTCGGGAATGGCGTAACCAACCGTATCAGGCAGGTTGATGGTGGTGGCACCCGCATCAATTACAGATTCAAAAACAGTGCAAAGAAAATCCTTGTCAGACCTGGAGCCGTCTTCAGCGGAAAACTCAACATTGTCTGTAAATGAGGCAGCAAGCGTAACGGATTCAACCGCACGTTTGAGTACTTCTGCAGGCTCCATCTGAAGTTTATACTTCATGTGGAGCTCAGATGTGGCAATAAAGGTATGGATTCTCGGATTAACTGCATCCTTGATGGCATCCCAACCCCTGCGGATATCCTCTTCACTGGTCCGGCAAAGGGCTGCCACCTGGGCTTTTTTCAAGGTAGCGGAGATGGCTTTTACCGCTTCATAATCCCCAACCGAGGCTGCGGG
>PIVQ01000557.1 GCA_003354055.1 Desulfobacteraceae bacterium
AAGTCCATGCCCTACCCGTGGGCAGGTAATCGTTAATGACCAGGATATTTTCCGTGGCCGGATGGAGTTTCAATGCCGTTTCCAGGGTGGCTCTGGCATCAAAGGTTTCTGCAACACCGGCAAATCCGGGATGCCCTTTCAGCATATCGTTCCGGAAAAAATTAACCCCGCAGAATACCACAGGCACCCCGGGGAAGAGATCATCCCGGTATTGGCGCATGAAGTTAAAGGCATTGTCATCCGTGGCGATGATAAGGCTGAATTCAAATGATGTGTACTTATGGCGGTAGATGCTGAGCAGTTTTTCACTGTACTCATCCGTATAGGGCACCCGTTTGGTATCCATGTTCTCAATGTGAAACAGGATATTGTTTTTCCGGGGCTGTAAAACCTCCTGAACAGCCCTTAATATGTCCTCTTCCCACTCAAGACTCTGGTGATAGGAGTTGATTATTAAAATAGGTGAGGGCGGAGTTGATTGCTGGGCCGGAGTTGGCTGCGGGTTAAGGAAAAAACAGAAAAAAAAGGTAAGGGTCAGGGAAAAAAACAGGGGAGCCTGATTGACACAACGCCTGATGCTGAAGCAAATATCTCCCAATAGCAATCCCCATAACATATTAAATTCAATATGAAAATCTACCATAATTGCCGGAAATAAACAACCTGAAAGGAAATCGATTCTGTGGTGTTAACGGGTTCGTCCTTACCGGATATTGGGGAAAGGCAAAGGGGGGCAACCGCTGGCCCGGTTAACGAGCCGCTTACGTCAAAACGCCCGGAATCCTTTAAGACATTGATTTTTCAAGCCAGACCCGGTATGGATTATCCTGTGTTTACAACAGTCAGTGGAGGCTATGGAGATCAAGATGCGTTTTGAGTGCAGGGGGCTGACATTCACATATCCGGGGTCAGACAAGCCGGTTCTGGAAAATTTAAATTTTTCTATGACAGCGCCCGGATTTAATGCGGTTTTCGGCCCGTCAGGTGTGGGGAAAACTTCGTTTGCCCGGCTTCTGGCGGCAAACGGCGATCGACGAAAAGACCACCGACAAAAAGACCAACGAGCAAAAGATTATCTGTTTTATGAGGGACTGTCCACCATCCTCTACTCATATAACCTGGAACGGCTGCCGGGCTGGTCCAGTACCGGCAGTCATCTGGACAAGGTCTGCCCCTCAGGAAATAAAGAACTAAAAGAGGAGCTGATCCGGATTTTCAAGGTCGAGCCTCTTCTGACATCCAGGTTTTCCCAGCTCTCCATGGGCCAGCAGAACCGGATGAATCTGATCCGTTATCTGATTCAGGAGTTTGATTTGCTCATTCTGGATGAAAGCCTTGCAAATGTGGACGAAGCCCTCAGGGAAACCATTGTTCTGGCGGTTAAGGCCCTGTTCCCGGATAAGCTTTTCCTTTATATTTCCCATAATCTTATGGAGGTGGCCCGGTTCTGCAAGGATATACTGATTTTAGGGCATCCAGGTGCGGAGCAGAACGGGCTGATGGTCAGAGGACTGGATTACGGCCAGGGGTATGTGCCGGATCAAAAGGGCCTTGACAGGACCATGCTGGAGATCATGAATGCTGTTTAGACGGATTTATCAGTTTTTCATTGTGTATTGCATAGGGATTGCCGGTCTCATGGGCATTAAATACGGGATCGGGCTTTCCGATTATGTGATTCCCGGTGTCGGGCTGATCTTTGAAACCGCCGGCAGGGTTCTGTCCGGCTATTTCTTTGATGTGATCAATACCCTGTCCGTAACCGTGCTGGGCCAGTTTATCTCCATTGTCATGGCGTTTACCGTGGGAATCCTTGGCAGAAAATCCTCCTGGGTCGGCTCCTTTATAAAGGTCATGGCCTATAATATTCAGGCCTACCCAATTGTGGCCCTGGCCCCCATCATATTTATCCTTCTGGGGGACGGGTTTTTATCCCGGCTGCTGATTGCCTCCATGATCTGCTACTTCCCCCTGCTTTTGTCGGTTCTGGGGATCATGGCTTCGCCTGTAAAGGATATCGAACATTTTTATATTGCCACAGGAAGGATGCGCTGGCAGCTTGAGGTCAAGATCCGGGCCTTTGAAAATTTAAGCAAGCTGACCACGGTGATTGCAGGCAGTGCCACCCTGGCCATGGCCGGCACCATTGTGGCTGAATTCATTGCAGCAGATGCCGGCATCGGCTATAGTATTCGTATTGCATTATATCAGAGTGATCTGGCCGGGATCCTGGTGGCCCTGTTCATGATCGGTATCATTATCTCGGTTTACCAGGGCATGCTGGAAAGTCTGGGTGAGCAGGTAAAAACAAAATGGTCAGCACCAAAAGGAGGGGATTTATTATGAGACAAAGACGCATTCTCATTCGGGGAATAAATATTTTATGCCTGTTGGCCCTGATTTTAATTAGTTACTCCCCGGCGCAGGCCGCAGATCTTACAAAGCTTACCTACCGTCTCAAATGGTTGTTCAATACCAGTGTGGCCGGAGATATCATGGCTGTGGAGGCTGGATTTTTCGAACGGGCCGGCCTGAATGTCCGTGTTAAGGAAGGCGGGCCTGAGAAAAATGCCATCAAGGAACTGGAATTGGGATATGCTGACTTTGGCGTGGCCTCTGCCGACCAGGTGATCCGGGCCCTGGACAAGGGGGCGGATGTGGTGGTTCTGGCCCAGCTTTTTCAGATTAATCCCATGCAGTGGATCTACAGGGCGGACCAGCCTGAAATCACCACCCTCCAGGATTTAAAAAAACGGCAAATCGGCGTGACCTTCGGGGGAAACGACGAAACCATCATGAACACCCTCCTGGCCAAAGGTGGGTTGAGTGTCCGTGATGTCCGCATTTCAAGTGTCCGCTTTGATTTTACACCTTTTTTAAAGAGAAAAGTGGAGGTCTGGCCGGTGTACAGAAACTCCCAGGGCGTGATCCTGGAAGAAAAACTGGCCAGAGAGGGCGAGTCTGTTCGCTTTTTCAATCCGGCTGATTTCGGCGTCTCTTTTGTGGCCAATTCTGTGGTTACCTCCGGTAAAATGATGGAAAATCACCCGGACCGGGCAAAGGCGTTTTTAACTGCTCTGCTTAGGTCCTGGGAATTTGCCATGGACCCGGCCAATGAAGATCAGGTACTGGCAGCGGTACAAAAAAGAGACAAGGGCAAGAAGGATGATATCCGGAAAAAACAGCTGACCGCAACAAGAGCCCTGATCAAGCCCTCTTCCGACGTGAAGATCGGTACTATTGACACGGATGCCTGGAAACAGACCGAAGCTATTATGCTCAGGGAAAAACAAATTAAAAAACCGGTTCAGGTTCACACCCGGCTGCAATACCCATGATTCCCCAGATTCAAGTTCCTGACAACATGATTCACCTGGGACTGGGACAGCCCGGCAATGACCTGCTGCCGAAAAAGTACCTTGAAAAGGCCGCAGCAAAGGTGCTTGCCCGACAAGAGTCTTCATTTCTTGCCTACGGGGCCACCCGGGGTAACCCGGAATTCAGGGATAGCCTGGCCGGTTTTTTAACCGGCCACACTCCGGTGGATGTGACACCGGACCAGCTTATGATCACCAATGGGAACTCCCAGGCTCTGGATCTGGTCTGCACCCTTTATACCCGGCCCGGGGATACCATTCTGGTTGAGGCCCCCACCTATTTTCTGGCCTTGCGGATATTTTCCGACCACGGCCTGAAGCTGGTGCCTGTGCCCACAGATGAAAACGGCCTGATTCCTGCGGCGCTGGAAGATATCCTCAAGACCTGTACCCCTTCGTTTTTATACACCATTCCCTTTTTTCACAACCCGTCGGCAGTGACCCTGTCTGCGGAACGCCAGGAAGAACTTGCCCGGATCTCCGGGACCCATAATCTGCGGGTGGTATCGGATGAGGTTTATTGGTTTCTCCACTTTGACCAGCCGCCGCCCCCCTCCCTGGGAAGGTTTCATGACCGCTGTCCAGTATTGAGCTTGGGTTCCTTTTCAAAAATTCTGGCACCCGGCCTGCGGCTGGGCTGGATTCACACAAGTCCCGAAACCATCAAAAAGTTTTCAAGATCCGGCCTTCTTCAGAGTGGAGGCGGGGTTAATCCCTTTACCTCCGCCATCGTTGAGCAAGTCGTCAGGGAGGGTTCCCTGGCAGATCATATTGCCGGGCTGCGGAATGTCTACAGGCGCAGGGCAGAGGTTTTGTGCCGGGAGTTAAAGCGGGTTCTGCCGCCATCCGCTCGGTTTGATCCACCTCGGGGCGGGTACTTTGTCTGGATCAAATTCCCGGAGGATGTGGATTGCAAGGCTCTGCGGCAGACCGTACAGAAATGTGATGTCGATTTTTTCCCGGGCAGCTATTTTTCCACGGATCGGCAATTTTCTTCATATATGCGGCTTTCCTTTGCCCTGTATGATGAAAAGACATTGATTAAAGGGGTAAGTCGTCTGGGCCGGGCGTTGAAGCAGGCAATACCTCGTCTCTATCATTAGGAGCTGTTCATGGATGTAAACGACTGGTTTGTTGTCCGGGAAATGGATGAGGGGATCTTCATGATTCAGGAGCCCGGCCATGTCCAGTCTTTTCTGGTCTGCGGAAAAGAGAGGGCCGCCCTAATTGATTCGGGCATGGGGTTTGCCGATATCCGGGGTGCTGTGGAGAGACTCACGGGTCTCCCGGTTCAGGTGCTGAATACCCACTGGCATTTTGATCATATCGGCGGCAATGCCCTGTTTGATGATACCGGGATCGCTTCAAGCGAGGTTTACCTGGTGTCAAAACCTCTGTCCAATGCCTTGCTGACCTGTCTTTATCTGAATCCGTCTGTGGCTGACGGGATTTGCTTTCCTGAAAACTTTAATTCCGATGCCTATGAAATACTAAGTCCCGCTCCCACCCGGGTGTTGGCAGAGGGTGATGTGGTGGATCTGGGCGGCCGCAAGCTTCAGGTGATGGAAACTCCCGGCCACACCCGGGGCAGCCTGAGTTTTCTCGATTCC
>PIVQ01001368.1 GCA_003354055.1 Desulfobacteraceae bacterium
CGGCCTTTTTTGGCGCCTGTGACAAGCTCGCCAAGCTCCGCATATACGGGGGGGCAGTCAATAAAAAAGCCAACATGGTCTTTGTAATGGTTGTACTGGGAAAGGTTGTCCGTGGTCCATTTGTCGGCCTGGTTCAGGGCCTTGCGGGAGAAAAAAGAATCAAAATCAACACAGGATACAAAGGCGCCTTCATCTACCCAGTCGGAACGGATGGTCTCATGGGGAACCTTGAGGATGGGGCCGGAGGTGACAACGATATCACATCCGGTGACGGCCTTACGGGGATCTGTAACGATTTCCACATCAAGGCCCAGGGTATCACGGCCGTATGCTGCCAGATCCCGAGCCTGTTCCGCTTTGGTATCAAAGGCAAAAACCTTTTTCAAAGGAAAGAGAACATTCATGGCTTCAAGATTGGTATGGCCCTGGACACCGCAGGCAAGTATTCCGATGGTTGAGGACTCGGGACGGGCAAGATACCTGGCGGAAACCGCAGAGGCTGCTGCCGTTCGCATGGCTGTGATCCAGGCGCAGTCCATGACTGACAGGGGGAGTCCTGTTGCAGGATCATTGTATATGAGCAGGCCGTTGATATATGGAATGCCTTTGGCAGGATTACCCGGATAGCCGGATACCCATTTAACACCGGCAGAGTTCATGGCGGGGATATAGGCAGGCATGGCATGGATGAAGTTGTCCCCTTCACCCGGATGGACACCTGGCTTAGGCGGCATTTCCACCCGTCCGTGACCCATTTCATTAAATCCTTTTTCAACAGTCTCAATGATCCGGTCCATGGTCAGACCGGCGTCAGCCACATCTTTCTGGCTCAGGTAAAGCAGTTGCTCTGTCATTTGTTCTCCTATGTAAAAAAAATGATTGTTCTGTGTGTGTAGTCAATTTGGATATAGAGCAACTGTCATGCCAATGAATGGAAGATATGAGTCGTTTTTCTAACCATCTTAAATATCAGAGGATATGGAGGGTGCTGGGTAGTGTTTGAAATTTATTTTAAAAAAGCTAAGTGTAAAAATTAAAATATTTTTTAAAAAATATAAAATGAATTTTATCATAATTTCAGATCCATCTTAGCAGAGCGTCATATGACAATTATAGCGATTCTCAAAATAATATTCCAATTCAAGATCGTCCAGCACCTTGGGTTGAACCAGCAAATAACGCTAACGGCATAGTATTGAATCGCTTTGTTGTTTTGCTGCACTCCTGAT
>PIVQ01001369.1 GCA_003354055.1 Desulfobacteraceae bacterium
GTTTCCGATTTAACAATGGAGGCTGACATGACAAAAAAAGCAACACTTACCACAGAAGAAGAAAAAGCAATAATGTATGTTCGTGATATTAAGGGGTTCTATAGTCATTTAATAAAATATGCGATTGTCATCTTCTGTTTGTTTATAATCAATATTCTCAATTCACCAAATCATTACTGGGTAATTTGGCCGGCTCTTGGCTGGGGCATTGGTGTGCTGTGTCACGGTCTAAACGTGTTCGAGGTATTCAACTTTTTTGGTCCGGATTGGGAAAAGCGCCAGATAGAAAAGCGGTTAAGCAAATGATGAAATAGCCAACCGAAAATATAAATGGTTCCAGCGGCAGCGTTCTGAAACGTATTCCCTTTTCTCGCTTTTCCAGCTCTTCTCGCTGCCGTTATAAATTTATAACCTTGTCGGCAACCTGCATAGCCGTAACAATATCCAGCATATTGGTGGTCTGGCCAACAGCTTTTTCTTCCATAAGTCCCAGGTGGGTCAGGCAGGCACCACAGACCAGGATGGTGATGCCGTCCTGTTCAAGGGCGGAAAGTTCTTCCAGCACGGCTGATTCCCGGGTGGACAGCTTTACCCCGTAATTTACAAATACCAACCGCCACAGATCCTCCCCCATCTCTTTCAGGGTTTTGATAAAATTGACCATGAGCTTTTGACCCAGCTCATCATCACCTCTGCCAATGGTATCGGAAGAGATCAGGATCATGATTTTACGGGAGGTGTCAGAAGATAGGGCAACCGGCTGCTCAGAAGAAGCCTGGGCTGCCGGTAGTTTTTTGGCGTCAGCGGCATCTTTGTTCCCTTCTACAGCTGAGAAGATCCCGTTGGAATCCACACCCACCTCAAATTCGTTATAGGCCAGGAAGCGGCTGACGTTTTCCACGGCAGCATCATTGTCTACCAATACCCTGATCTGGGTCAGGGCATCCTGTTCAAGACATTTTTTTGTTTCCAGCACCGGTGCCGGACAGTCCAGTTTTCTGCAATCAATCTCTTTTTTCATGTTTTTTATCTCCAGGTGATCATTCCTTTTTAAAATGAGAACACATGGTAAGGCCGTAGAAAATTGAAGTCAAATGGGGAAATCAATGGTTGGCAGAATTCCTATTGAAATAGTGGATATTAAAGCCGATACAATTAATGAATAGAATTTGGGTTGACTTGGAGAAGGAGTATGTCCATAATTCCCCCTGAACCACCTGTCCTAAGGC
>PIVQ01001370.1 GCA_003354055.1 Desulfobacteraceae bacterium
GATATTATACTATTTAGTACACAAATATCATGGAATCCAATTAGTTGGTTCGCAAAAATGATTGAATATTTTAGTAGTTCTCCTTATTCTCATGTTGGTATTATATTAAGAGATCCTGTTTATATTGATGTTGATTTAAAAGGATTATATTTATGGGAAAGTTCATTCAATGGAACTCCTGACCCACAAGATGGTAATATTAAATTAGGTGTTCAAATAACTTCTATGAAAAAAATCATGAAAGAAAGCCATGAAATTATATGGTGGAGAAAAATAAATTATAATTCAAATAAATTTTCTGTATTTAACATTATGAAAACACATGATAAAGTATATAAAAAACCATATGATTTTATGCCACAGGATTGGATTGATGCTTATAATAGACAAGATACTAATCCTCAAAAATTAAATAGAATGTTTTGTTCTGCTTTAGCTGCTTGTATATACACTAATTGTAAAGTCTTAATTAGTGATACTGATTGGAGTATTGTGAGACCTTCCGATTTCGCACCTGAAAATGATGGTAAATACATTCATTTTCAAGATAATTGTTCGTTAGATAAAATGATTCAAATTAAACCTTAATCAAATGATTCTATATTCATTACATTCTTATTTAATTCTACTTTATTTTTTTCATTTACATTAATAAAACACAACTTTTTTTTACCAAAGTTTATTAAATAACCTTCATTTATATTTTTAATATTTTGATATCTTTCACATTGTTTATATTCTTTTAATTTCATTATTTCACCTATTTTTAATTCTCCTGTTTTTCTATCAAGTTTTTCCAATACACCATCTACTGTCTTTAATTCTAATATTATTTTATTATCTATTAAAATATCAATTCTTAAATCTGCTATCTGAACTTTTCTCCCTTTAGTTGTTGTATAGTATTGAGATACATGAAACTCTGTTTGAACATCTAAATAAGTTTCACTTAATTCTGCTGCCAAAGATTTTTGATATGCGGATTCTGATAAACCGAATCCTAATTGTTCATATACTCTCACAGATGCTTTTTTAATTATTTCTTGATTATTCATTGTTAATTATTATACTTAATATAAATATAATAATCAATTTTAATCTATTAATTATTTTCAATTTTATTTTAGTCACGAATTTCAATATAAATCTTTGCTGAACTTGCTTTTGAATGACAACAGTTTTTACAAAACTTTTTTAATATATATTTTGCTCCTGGTAAATCACGAAA
>PIVQ01000558.1 GCA_003354055.1 Desulfobacteraceae bacterium
AAGCATCACCTCGCCGTCACCATAGGCCTCAATAATCGGCAGATCATTGGACACACCGGTGAGGATCTTGTGGCCTTCAATACTGATGGTATAGGCGACCCCTTCAAGTTCAAGCGGGGTGCGGTTGGGGTTGACGATATGAAGTCCGATTTCAAACCGGGGGGCCACACCGTCGCCGGGAAGGGCTTTAAATGAAGATACGTTGACGCTTGGAGTTTCGTAATCGGTTTGAAGCCCTGCACATCCACTGAGCAGAAACGAAAGAATAAGGGCAGGGAGCAACAGGGTAAAACAACGGGGTGCGGGCATCTTTATTTGTCCTGAGGTTCTTAGGTTGTCCGCCGGGTTATCCGCCGGATTAGCCGATAATATCAAGCAGGGAGCCTACGGTCTCGTCATAGATTTGAATGGTTTTTGCATTTGCATCAAATCCATGCTGGGAGGCAATCTGCTGGACAAGCTCCTCGGCAATGTCTGTGTTGGATAATTCCTTTAATGATCCGTCAGTGCTTAACGGATCTTCAACAAGGGGGCCTGCCTGCTTGGATTGGGAAATTACGGTGTCAACCTGGTTGTTTTCCCCTTCCGTGTTATAGGCCCTGCTGGATTTGAAATCGTCTGACAGGGTATTGGCCACATTATTTGAACTGACTTGCATCTGACGGGAAAATGCCTGAAGCGCAGATACGTTATTTTGAATGGATAAGCTCATGTGGCCTCCTGATGTTTCTCCTGTCAATTGCAGCTTAGCGGTATTTTAGCAGATAATTTCATTCAAGACAAATATTTGATCTTTTTAAAATGCCGCTTGTCTTTTTTTTAAAATACTGTTGATAGTCTTTTTTTTTTAAATACTGCTTGCCTTTTCATGGTCATACAAGTTTAAAATGACTGAATTTTGATAGAAACGCAATACACCGTTGGAACCAAAAAGGAGGTAAAAAGTGTTTAATGTAGATAATTCAGTTCTGTTACTGGTGGATGTTCAGGGGCAACTGGCCCAGCTCATGCACGAAAAAGAGGCGTTGTTCAAGAATCTTGAGGCTATGATCCAGGGAATGAAAGTTCTGGGTGTTCCCATAATATGGATGGAGCAGATACCGTCTAAACTCGGCCCCACCACTGAGCAGATTGCAGCCCTGATGGAGGGAGAGACCCCCATTGAGAAATTTGCCTTTTCCTGTTGCGGCGAGCCTGGGTTCATGTCACGGTTTGAAGAACTCGGGAGGCGTCAGGTGCTGATTACGGGTATTGAAACCCATATCTGCGTGTTCCAGACCGGGATGGACCTGATGGCCAAAGGGTGTGAGGTCCAGGTGGTATCGGATTGTGTTTCTTCACGAACCCGGGAAAACAAGGAGGTCGGCCTTGCCCGTCTTGCCAATGGCGGAGCCCAGATTACCAGTGTTGAAATGGCCTTTTTTGAATTGATGAAAGCTGCCAAAGGTGATGCCTTCAAACAGATGGTCAAACTGATTAAGTAACGGGCATTTCTGAATTTTGGAAGTAAACTAAAAAGGACGGTCGGGGGCGGGGTTAAATTGCCAGTTCAAAGGTGTTTGTGTCTTCTTCGGGTAAGCCGCCTACAAAGGCGTAGGTGTCTGCAGCCTGCTGAGTGTTGTTGCCAAAGGCTTGGGCTTCCCTTTGTTCGGCCTGTTCCTTGGCCTGGAGCATGGTGATTTCAGATAGGGCTTTGGCCACCTGAGATGAGGCATTTGCCGCCACTTTCAGATCCTGTCCAGAAGGACTTCCGGGAGCTAAGGCTGCGCTTCGGACCTGGCGCATTTTTCGGGCGGTCGCCTCGGGGTCTCCGGGTACGGGAGAGATGTCAATCCCTACTTCACCCCCCACAGCATAGCTTTGTCCGTCCGGCCCCTGCTGGTATGAAAAGGAGGCGCCTGACGTGATAAGCGAGCCGCCTGCTGCTATATGGGCCATTTCATGACTCCGGACCTCCCGGTCGATCTGCTGGAGTTGGTCAACAACGCGGAGCTCTTCCTGGGTCAGTTGCTCAGTTACGGCCTCGGAGGCCTCTGTTTCCTGAGTCGTTTGTGAGTTTTGTTCTTCTGTTTGATTTGAAGCTGTGGAATCTGAACGGGCGGAATTTGTTTGTTTGTCCGCCGGTATCCCTGTCTGTTCCAAACCAGGCTCTGAGGGGATTGTTACTGCTTCTGACGGAGACGTGCTTGCGTTGATATTTCCCTGGTACACCCCTTGGGTCTGTGCTGTATAAGGATTTGATATAACGGAGTGTATATTCATGATAATACCTTTAATATTGGGCTTGTCATTATAATATAAATGCTAACTCTTTAATTTTCAAGGTTTTTTTAGGGATTTTGAATTATCGGTGTAATTGGATTGACAAAAAACAAAGGATCCGGTATCTTAACAAGATTCGTTTTGGTGCACTTTTGCGTCAAGGCGAAGGCAGGTAAGGTGACCCAACGTATATAGGACAAATGGCAGCCAGTTTCAAGGAAGATCTTTATGAGTCGACAATCCAATGTGTCCCGACAGACAAAAGAAACCCAGATAGAGATCCGACTGGATCTGGACGGAACCGGGCTGGCTGAGATTGATACCGGCATTCCGTTTTTTGACCATATGCTTACTGCATTTACGGTTCACGGTTTTTTCGATTTGAAGGTTATTGCAAAAGGTGATCTTGAAGTGGATCTTCACCATACCATTGAGGATACGGGATTGGTGCTTGGCCAAGCGGTTCAGCAGGCCCTGGCCGGCAAAGAAGGTATTATGCGGTTCGGTGACAGTTGTGTCCCTATGGACGAGGCATTGTCCAGGGTGACCATCGACCTGTCCAACCGGCCTTACCTCGTATACCACATTCCTGATGATTTGAAATCCAGGGGTGTTTTCGATGCATATCTGGCCAAGGAGTTTTTCCAGGCCCTATGTGTAAAAGGCGGATTTAATTTGCATATCAATGCCAATTACGGTGTGAATGAGCACCATGTACTTGAATCTGTGTTCAAAGCTTTTGGGCGGTCGCTGCATACAGCTACCCGGCCAAACAGCCGGATAAGCGGCGCCCTTTCCAGTAAAGGCAGTTTATAGGCAGTCCCGTATAATTATTGACAGGTTGTATTCAGTACTTAACTTATAAATCTTGCATAACCGCTTGAAAATCTGGAGTCAGCACCACCCAAAATGTTAATTCCTGAAGAAAAAATTTCAGAAATTTTAAACACCTCAGATATAGTGGATGTTGTGTCTGAAGCCGTTATCCTCAAGAAGTCAGGGAGGAATTTCTTCGGCCTTTGTCCTTTTCATGCGGAAAAGACCCCCTCGTTCTCCGTAAATCCGGACAAACAGATTTTTCATTGCTTTGGATGCAGTGCCGGCGGCAATGCCCTGTCCTTTATCATGAAGTATCATGGCATTTCTTTTCCGGAAGCGGCCAGGATGCTGGCCAGAAAATATGATATTGTGGTTGAAACCCGGGATATTGACCCTGCTAAACGAAAAGAAATCCAGGTCAAAGAATCCCTGTTCCGGCTCAACAAAAAGGTGATGGGGGTATATAACGGGTTGATCCAGGATCAACCGCAGGGCCGTGGTGTCCGCGGTTATCTTGAGCGGCGCGGCATGACTCAAGAGACCATTGAGGAATTTAAACTGGGGTATTCACCGGATGGATGGGATACTATTGTCTCTTTTCTCAGAAAAGAAAAAATCACTCAGAAAGTGGCAATGAATTCAGGACTTATTTTGCCCCGGAAACAGGGAAACGGCTATTATGACCGGTTTAGAAACCGGCTGATGTTTCCGATTTTTGATATTAATATGCAGGTTGCGGGGTTTGGCGGAAGGGTCATGGATGATTCCATGCCTAAATATATGAACTCTCCGGAAACGCCTGTGTACAGTAAAAGCCGGATTCTATACGGGCTCCATGCAGCAAAACAGGAGTGCAGAAGAAAGGGGAATGTCTTTATTGTTGAAGGCTATTTTGATTTTCTTTCCCTGTACCAGCACGGTATTAAAAATACGGTGGCAAGTCTGGGCACAGCATTAACACAGGAGCATGTTAGGATCCTGAAAGGGTATGCCGGCCAGATGGTTCTGGTATTTGATTCTGATGATGCCGGTATTAATGCCGCTAAACGGAGTATTCAGATTTTTGTAAAAGAGGGGATTGATACCCGGGTTCTGGTGTTGCCCGGAAAAAGTGATCCGGACTCCTATATCATGGAATATGGGAAAGAGGCTTTTCTTTTACTGGCGGATAATGCCAAAACAGTGATGCAGTTTTTACTGCAGCTTGCCATGGATACCCATGGATCATCTGTTGAAGGGCGTATAAAGGTTTTAGATGAGATGAAACAATATCTTGCCATTATCCGTGATGCAGCTTTACGGTCTCTCTATGTCAGAGAGTTGTCCGAAACCCTGAATATCGATGAAAAGGCAGTGCTTGAAAAGGTCAAAGATGCCTATGTTCGTGAAAATACCAAGCAGGCTCCGCTGATCCCTGCCAGGGATGAGCAGGCGGCTGTCGAACAGCTGGTTTCTGATCCCAGGGAAAAACAGATTTTGGCCATGATGCTTCACCATCCTGAACTCATACCAGCCGTGGTTGAGAAAAAAGTAGTTCAGGCGTTTTATTCAAAATATTTCCAGAAACTTGCCGAAACGATTATCCAGACATCTGCGGATGCGGAAAATTTTGTCACAGCTGTTATGGCAAAGGTGGAAGGGACAGTGGATCAGGAATTGATTGCATCAATGGCAATGGAAGATTTTTCCGGTACCGAGGACATCGGCAAAACCTGCGATGTACTCATGGACCGGATTATAAAGATAAAAATGAAAACCGATAATTTATTAATAAGCAAAATTATAAGTGCGGAAAAGGGCTGTGATGCTGATGTAATGGACTTGTTAAAACAAAAGCAGCAGGAAATTCAGCAATTGCACAACAGTTAATACTTTTAAGCCTTTGGGAGGCATTA
>PIVQ01001371.1 GCA_003354055.1 Desulfobacteraceae bacterium
ACTCCATCCTGCATTTGCCAACCTGAAAAAAGAAGAAATGATCAAAGACGGTCTGTCTGCTCCCCTCCATGACGGTGCTGTAAAATATTACAAAGAAGCCGGCCTGATGTAATTGCCGGTCTGATATTCAGACTATGAAAAGTGTGCGGTCGTAGGTTTTAAGCCATAGGGCCGTGCACTTTTATTGTTTTTTTGTAGACTTATGTATTAGCCAATTGCATCACCCCTTTTCCCATGGAGGAATCGTCTAAATGACCGAAGCAAATGAAACTGCAGCATCCCAGGATGAGCTGCAAGAAATGATTGCCGAGGCAGATACAGGTGCACGAAATCCAGTCGGCGCGATTCCGAAAAATATACTTTTCTTTGTGCCCTTGGCATGGACCCTGTTCCAGCTATGGTATGCTTCCCCCCTGCCGTTTATTTTTAATATTTTTGTGTTAAATGCTAGTGAGGCCCGAGCCATTCATCTGGCCTTTGCCATGTTTTTAGCCTATACTGCCTTTCCAACATTCAAATCGTCTCCAAGAAATTATATACCGGCCCAGGACTGGTTTCTGGCGCTGGTGGCCGCCTTTTGTGCGGCCTATCTATTTATCTTTTATACCCAGCTGTCAGACCGGCCTGGTCTGCCCACCACCATGGATCTTGTGGTGTCGGTGGTTGGAATGGTATTACTGCTTGAGGCCACTAGACGTGCACTTGGGCCGCCGTTGATGGTAGTGGCAGCCGTATTCATGTGCTACACCTTTTTCGGCCCCTATATGCCTGACGTCATTGCCCATAAAGGGGCTTCTCTGAGCAAGGGGATGTCCCACTACTGGCTGTCCACCGAAGGTGTTTACGGTGTGGCATTGGGTGTGTCAACGGGCATGGTGTTCATGTTCGTGCTGTTCGGTTCCCTTTTGGAATCTGCAGGGGCCGGCAACTATTTTATCCGAACCGCTTTTGCCGGACTTGGGCATATGCGGGGCGGCCCTGCCAAAGCCGCTGTTGTATCCTCCGGTCTGACAGGCCTTGTATCAGGGTCTTCTATTGCCAATGTGGTAACCACAGGCACCTTTACCATCCCTTTGATGAAAAAAGTGGGGTTTTCTGCTGAAAAAGCAGGTGCCGTAGAAGTGGCCGCCTCAACTAACGGCCAGCTGACACCTCCTGTTATGGGGGCGGCGGCTTTTTTGATGGTGGAATATGTGGGTATTTCCTATGTGGAAGTTATCAAGCATGC
>PIVQ01001372.1 GCA_003354055.1 Desulfobacteraceae bacterium
GATTCATCCGGCCTTTTTGCCCCTGTGTAAGCGTCATCTCTTTTTTCTTGATCAAACGAAAGTTGTTATAGTTGAATACCGGCTGGATTTCACTGACAATCCCCTGGATACCCGGATCCACATGGGCCGCTCCTTTGGTGGCATGGATAACCTTGACCCGGGTCTGGTACTGGTCGGCGGCTATGGCCTGTGGCAGCGGGGCCAGGAAAAAGCAAACGGCAAACAGAGTGACAAGAACGGATTTTAAACCGGTATACATAAGCTTCCTCACGCCTTAGGTTTCAGAAAACCAGATAATGGTATGTTGGGTATCTGTTGTTTCGATTATCATAACCGATGATCCGTAGGTGTCAACCGAATTTACGATTGCGCTGGGGCCGGGCATGGGATCATTCTGCCAGGGATAAAGGGAAACGGCCAGGATAATGGCTGCGGCACTCAGGGAGGCCAGTTTCATGGGAAGGCCCCAAGACCCCTTGAACCCAGAAAAGAGACGGCTGAAAAGTCCTGTTTTTTTCTCCAGAGTGATGGGAGACAGTTTTTTTCGGATCTGTTTCACCTGACTGCCGGCATGGCTGTCAAAGAGGTGACCCATCTGCCTGTATGCTGCAAGGGTACTGGCACAGGCTCCGCAGTCTTCCAGATGACGGGTAAAGGCATCATGGTCCGGTGCCGGGACTTCATTGTCCGCAAACCTGCTGATAAAGGCCTTTGAATATATTTTGCATGGTGTCATGGGGTGCCCCCTTTTATCTTTTCTGTTAAGCCTTCCATTATCATCTGCCTTGCCCTGAAAAGCCTGGAACTCACGGTTCCTTCTTTGACGCCAAGCGTTTCGGAGATCTCCTGGTAACTCATGCCCTCCGTAGTGTTGAGAACAAAGACCACCCGGATTTTTTCCGGAAGGGCCTGGACCGCTGCTGCAAGGGAAAGTTCCTCTTGTTTTTCCCGGAGCCGGGTTTCAGGGGTTTCTCCCTGTTGCGCCTCATCAAACGTCAGGAACTCCGTATCCGGTTCCAGGGAGGTATGGTGCCATTTGAATCTCCGCTTCCATTTCCGCTTCCAGTTCAGGCAGTGGTTGACGGTGATTTTCCTCAACCAAGTCGAAAGCCCTGAATCCCCCCGGAACCCTGATATATTATTGATGGCGCTGATAAAGGCATCCTGGACAATCTCCCGGCTCTCTTCATGGTCCATGGTGATCCCGTAGGCGATTTTCAGCAGCCG
>PIVQ01001373.1 GCA_003354055.1 Desulfobacteraceae bacterium
GGTATCTTCAGCATTCCGTCAATGGTTGAAAGCAACGATTGTTCATGCAGTTGCCAGACATCAATGGCGATACTGTCCTCAAATGTCCTTTGAATATTCTCTAAATCATGACTGATATTATTTTTCTGGTATCGGTATTCCATGATCATATGCCCGGCTGTCACAGCGATGGCAATGAAAAGGTAAAAAGAGAACACCATTTTAAGGAGTTTCGTCGCTATTGAATTTTTTATTTTTATCGGATTTTTCAATCTCATTGATTTTCTCTTTTTTCCAGAGCATTTCTCCATAGCAGCTCAAGTCCGTTGCGGTCTCTGATTGAAAGATCCGGTTCCGTGATGCGCTTGAATTGATATGTTTCAGGTGCATCTATATGAAAGGTTTGCCTTTCCTTTGTTGTCAGTTTTTCCTTAATATTGGTTGTCACCGGAAAACAGGAAAGATTTCGTACAATAACATCGACCTGAAAATCCTGCGAAAGGGTATAGTTGAGCCATTCCTCTGCTATTTTCTTTAACATGGGTTTTCCCTCCAGAGCCCAGGTAATCGAATAATTATCAACCCAGTAAACCGTACCCTCGGCAGGCGCAGCAATTTCCCATATTTCCCCTTTTTCCCTGAGATCTTTTAGTGCAAAACCCCATGATGTCCCCAGGGCATGCCCTAAAAGATTTTCCGATTTATCGATGCCGTCCCAGAAGGAGTGGGCATTTTTTGCTAATTCACCAAGTTTATCCTTAAACAGATCGTTATTCAGAATTTCAAATTTATGGATATCCTCTCTTGGGTAACCCAGTGCCAAAGCAGTCAGCAGACAATTATGCATATATTCATTCCTTGCAATCACATACCTGCCCTTGTACTCATGTTCCCACAGGGCGTTCCAACTGTCTGGCGCTTTCTTTATAATGTTTGTATTATAAACAAGCCCATACGGTCCTTGGGCCAGAGGAACAGCATATTTTTTTTCTTTTCGATTAAAATAGGCTGCATTTCGCAACCCCTGGGAAATATGTTTAAAGTTCGGGATATTGTCCATATTAAGAGGAAGGATCAGACCTTTGTTTATCAGTGCCCATCGTTTGTCATTGTACATATGATAGGTGGGTGGGTAATCCCCCCGAAAAAAAAGGGTTATCAAAAGTAGAATTTTCAAGTATGAAAAAATAAAGGAGATTCTACATGAAAAATTCACGTTACAGCGACAGCCAGATTTTAAGTATTTTG
>PIVQ01001374.1 GCA_003354055.1 Desulfobacteraceae bacterium
TCAAAAATAAAGAGCTGAACATTTTTTTATTTGACAAAATAAAAGCTGAACTCTATATATTGAAGAAAACTCAATTGAGTAATCACAAAATTTTAAGGATGCGCCATGGCACCGGCCAAAACAGAACTCAGAAAAAAACAGATCCTGGATACGGCAACAAAAGTCTTTGCCCAAAGGGGATTCCAGGAAGCCACCATCACGGAAATCGCCAAAGAGGCAAAGGTTTCCGAAGCCTCTATCTATGAATATTTTTCTACTAAAGAGGGGCTTTTATTTTCCATTCCTGCCCAGTCCAGCCAGACTCTTTTTGAAACCATGGCCTTTCACTTAAAACTCATCCGAGGGGCCGGTAATAAACTACGGGCCATTGTCTATCTGCTCATGGACTCATACCAGTCCCATCCTGAGTTTGCAGCCGTACTCATGCTCTTTCTCAAACACAACAAAAAATTCATAGATACCCCAGGCCACCATGTCATCAAAGAGGGGGTCAAACAGATCACCCGGGTCATTGAAGAGGGAATTGAATCCGGGGAATTCAAGCCTGCATTAAACCCCTATCTCATCCGGGCCATGGTACTGGGAACCATTGAACATCTGGTGACCAACTGGGTGATGACCGGCAATCCGGAAAGCCTTATTCAATTTGTAGACCCATTGATCGACAGCCTTCTTGCCGGTATTGAGACCACGACCCAATAACAGCCGGGCATCCGTTTCCCACAATAGTTTATTGGCATTGGCTTTAAGTAGAACTTCAAGCATAACTTTAAGTAGAACTTTTTTTTAGGCAGGAAAATAAAAGGAGAACTTGACCAACAAAGCTGCCGGCTCCCTGTAGGGCCCCCGGCACCCGACATTCATATAACCCATAGACCCTTTTTTAAGGAGGATGATGTGAACGAAACGCTGCGGTATGAGGATAAGCCCTGGTTAAGATTTTATGATGCAGGCGTACCTGACGCCATTGATTTTGAGGATACCCTGCTCCATGAATATCTTGAGGCACACAGCCGGAAGATACCCGATAATTCTGCCCTGATATTTCAAGGGTATCGCATCACCTTCAAAGAATTTAACGAGATGGCAGATGCCTTTGCCGCCTTTCTCCAGAACCAGGGGATTAAAAAAGGAGATTCAGTTGCCATCCTCCTGCCCAATGTCATTCCCTGCCCCGTGGCCTTTTATGCCATCATGAAAATCGGGGCCGTGGCCGTGATGAACAA
>PIVQ01000559.1 GCA_003354055.1 Desulfobacteraceae bacterium
CATTCCCCGTAGAATTCAACAGGGCGCTGGCCTTTGACGCATCGTTCCACGTCTTCCACCATCTGTCCCATACTCATCTCAATACTGATAACGGATTTACAGCTCTCTTTAACCGCAGCGTCAAAGATCGCCTGTTCCGGAAAGGGGAAGAGGCTTTTCGGCCTGAACATGGCAACTTCAATACCCTCTTCTTTGAGCATGTCAATGGCGGTTCTGCAGACCCGGCTCATGGTGCCGTAACTTGCAATAAGCACCTGGTAGTCAGTGTCGTCATTGTAAAGCTCAAACTGGATTTCCTCTCGCTTCATCTGCTCGTATTTGGCTTTGAGCTCAAGGTTGTTCCGATTCAGTTCAGTCGGATCAAGGAACAGGGATTTTACCAGATTTCTTTTTTTGCTCTTACGGGTACTCATGCCATTGGTGGCCCAGTCATCTTTGTTGGAAGGCTCGGTCCTCAGGTCTTCCGGGAATTCAACCGGTTCCATCATCTGTCCGATCATTCCGTCGCCCAATATCATGACAGGACCCCTGTATTTCTCAGCCAGGGTAAAGGCCTGCATGGTCATTTCAACGGCTTCCTGGACGCCGTCCGGTGCCAGGACCAGAAGGTGGTAGTCACCGTGACCGCCGCCTTTGGTGGCCTGGAAGTAATCACCCTGTGCAGGAAGGATGCCGCCAAGGCCGGGACCGCCGCGGACAATATTTACAAATACCGCAGGACACTGGGCCGCGGCAATATAAGAAATGGCTTCGCTCATGAGGCTGACGCCGGGTGAGGAAGATGTTGTCATGACCCTCTCTCCTGCGCCGGCAGCACCGAAAATCATGTACCCGACAGCCACTTCGCTCTCTCCCTGGAGGAAGACACCATCTACCTCAGGCAGGCGCTTGACCAGGTATTCAGCCACTTCGGACTGGGGAGTGATGGGATATGCAAAATAGTTTTTACAGCCTGCCCTGATGGCGGCTTCACCAATTGCTTCATTACCTTTCATTAAAACTTTTGCCATTATATTTATCCTTAATATGGGGCGTTATTTAATTTAAGTTGTCTCTGTCTCAACGATGCGGATGGCAACATCAGGACACATGACACAGCACAGGGTGCACTGAATGCAGTCTTCCGGTCTGGCCTGGAAGGCGGGAAAATGTCCTTTGGCATTTACTTTGTCCGTGATTTCAAGGACTTTTTTGGGGCAAACATTGATACAGAGCCCGCATCCTTTACACCTTTCGGAATCAATGATGTGTTCTAGAGCCATTGTTACAATACTCCTACTACTTTTAGGTTAAATGCGTTTCCATGGCGGTGCCAACTTCCTGTCAATGGGCAGGACCGGGCAGTTAAACCGTTCCATGTCCAGTTGTGGCAAAAGCTTGGTGGACGCTGTTATAAATGCAATATCAAGGCCGGTGGCGGCAGAGACCTGGCTGACCAGGTCATAGCCGCTGTAAATGATCTCCGGCGTTGTTTCGTCGATAAGGTTGGCATTGGACACAAGGCCTGTAACCTTAAGTTTAGCTGAGGCTTCTATCTCTTTTTTTATGGTCAGGCACCCTTCAAGGTTTTCCGTAAAGGGTCGCAGGGGATTGATCACCTGGAGCATTTGAATCTCCCGGCCTTTGAAAACATCGGCCAGGGCGGCCAGAACCGTCACCCCTACATCATCTCCGCCTGCATCCAGAATGGTCAGCTCAGCCGGTGCCTTAATGAGACCTGCAACCGCAGGGGTAAGAATGGGCAGGTCTGCGTGCATGTACTTGGGGTCGGGAAGAATGACTTCAACACCTAAATCTTTAAGGGGCTGACGGGCCTCCCGGGAACGAAAGTAGGGATTAACCAGGTCCAGATCGGTTATTTTTACGGATTTGCCCTGTGCTCTTCCGTTTAACGCCAGGTTGACTGCAGTCTCGCTTTTACCACTGCCGTAGTTACCCACTATGATTATTGTACCGCTGAGGTTGATTTCCAAATCATCACCTTATTTATTTTGTCAGGAGTGTTTGCTTAAATCAAACTAAGTTTAGTAAGACTATAATTAACCGCTAAGCTCCCGCTTTGTCAAGAGATTATTACTATTTCACTATAATACAGTCAAAACCACATTTAAACCAGATCGGTCAGGGTTTTGCAATGGTTTTTCCAACAATGTGGGCCACCTCATTTTTTGAAAGAGCACAGCCCTTATCCATGCTGGCCTGTTTAATGGCGTAGGTAATGGATTCAAGGTGATTTTCGTGAAAAGAGATTTGATTATTCTTTAAGTATTTTTTTACAAGACCGCGTCCGCACAGGGGGTTGAGGAAAAATTTTTCCTCTTCTGAGGTGCCGAATATTCCGCCGGCATGGGTGCCGGCCACATGGGTTTTGACGGCAGCACCAAAAACCGGACAACGATAGTCCATAAGGGTAAGTCCGGTCTGTTCCAGAACAATGGAATTTATATAGGTGTAATAGTCCTTGAAACCTTCCGTATTGCCCAGGGTAAGATTGGTCTGCACACCACCCGTATCATGGAGAAGTTTTGCCGTGGTGAAAAGATCTGCAATGCCGTTGCGCTCTCCGATCCCTAGGACAGAGACTTCCATTACCGCGGCACCGGCCAGAATACCTATGAGGGTGTTGGCCGAGGCCATACCCATATCATTGTGGCAATGTACTGCCAGGTGCAGCCGGGTTGTCTTTCCGGCAAGAAGGGAAATCCTTTCATGTACCTGGTTGGGAGCCATGATGCCTGATGTGTCGGGTAAAGATAGGATGGATAAATCAGGGCATTTGTCCAGCGTTTCAACGCAATGGGCCAGAAGATCCGGATCAGTCCGGCCAATATCCAGCATAGCCAGAGAGATATTGGCATCTGGCCGGTCTTTTTTTACACGGGCAAACAGGTCGAAAAGCCGGTCCAGGGCCATATTTAAATCAGTCCGGCTCATGCCTTCTTTCATATGGAAATGAAAGTGGGGATCATTGACTCCGGTGTTTACCAGGATATCTGCATCTGCCTTCATAGCACGGCCCAGGGCCGCGGTCCGGATGTTGAACTGCTTACGCCTTGCGTGGCTTGCCAGGTCCGCAACAATTTGGGCTTCCTGGGGAAGGGCCGTGGGGTAGCCGGCCTGGCAGATATCCACCCCCAGCATTTCCTGGAACTCAAGGATAATTATCCGCTGCTCAAGGGAAAAGACCAGACCGTGAAACTGCATCCCCTCTCTCAGGGTTTCGTCAATGATCCTGATTTTTCTTTCAGGATTTGCCATGATTTTCCTTTGGCGGATTAAAGTACCCGTGGATCAGATTGGGGAATGCGCGGCTCAGACTCTGTACAAGATTGGCCATGCCTGTGGGAGGACCGCTTTTTTCAACTTCAGCCATGGTCCTAATATAAAGTCTTGGGTCAAAATTCAGGTTGCGCCATTGGATCATGTCAATGTGAAGTTCACGGATAAATGTGAACAGGGCTTCTTTTTCCTTTTCGGAATCCGTGAATCCGGGGCAATTCAGGTAATTGATCGCCACAAACTTACCGTGTGTTTTGGCAATTTTTATGCTGCGCACCACATCTGAGAATCTGTATGTTTTAGGTCGAAAGTAGGTAGTATAACAGGCTTCTCTTACCGAATTCATGCTCACCCGCATGCTGTCCAGCCCGGCCCGGCACAACAGGTCAACCTGATCCGGCAGGCTGGCATTGGTGTTCAGATTGATGGTGCCCTGATCTGTTTGACTTCTTATCAGCTCAATGGCCGGGACAAGTGCCTTGGCCGAAGTCAAAGGTTCCCCTTCACATCCCTGGCCGAAACTGACCACAGCCTTGTCTACCTTATTAATATGGTCCAGTGCAACTCCTGCAATTTCTTCAGGCTCAGGAACAAAGGCAATGCGGTCCTGGCAGGCGCAGAGGTTGTTTTCGGTCTGAAGGGAGATGCAGCCGATGCAATCGGCATTGCATACCACAGATGTGGGCAGCGGGGCTTCGTATCGCCCAAGGAAAAAATTTTTACCGGCCGGGCAGCCGTATTGAAGGGCACAGGTTTCCAGGTGGCGCATAAGCCGGTTGTCGGGATATAGTTTCCGGCATCGGTTTACCCCTTTCTCTACCCCTGATATGGGCATCTGCCGCAGGTCCTGCCGGGGTTCGGTGTCCACCACCAGTGCCGACGACCTGAAATCCTTTTTCCCAAACCCGATTGCCCCATAGGAAAACAGGGGCAGGGGATCCGTGATGCCGGTATCGTCATAGGCACAAAAGTGCTGATTCACATACCCGGGTGAGTTGAACACCCCCACCGGATAAATCCGTTCTTTTGGATCATATGGATTGGTTTGAAGGACTTCAAAGGTATCCTTTGTCAGGTTGAACACCACAGGAGATCTATGGGGCAGCATCATGAGTTCACTGCCGTGGGGCATATCGCAGGTGGCGGCCTTTGTCAGGATATGAAATTGATCACCGGACATACCGGCTGCCCCATACCCGTCAAGTTCGAAAATCTCTCCGTTCTCCCCGGCCACGACTGCTGTCAGTATTTGTTTGTTGATATAAGCCATGGCTAAGGATATATCAAAATCAGATCTTGATCACAATCATTGAGTGCCGGTGTATAGGATTAGGCTTAAAGATGAGGAATTTTTTACTGAATTTTTTGCTATGTTTAAGTAGTAAACTTTTAAATGAAATAAAATTCATTAGAAGGGCTTGACTTTTCCAAACGGTACGCTATATTGGATTTACACGATCCGTAGACGGATTTAAATCGGTTCTTTCCAATGGTGTATATTCCCGACACAATACAGGCGGCAATACTCCCAAGTGTTAGAAACCTAGATTCTTTTTATTTTATTCTTTATTACAGGAGATTGCCACCATGGCCACTGGTACCGTAAAATGGTTTAACGACTCAAAAGGTTTTGGTTTTATTGAACAAGAAGGCGGAAAAGATGTATTTGTACATCACTCAGGCA
>PIVQ01001375.1 GCA_003354055.1 Desulfobacteraceae bacterium
CGATAATGATAAAGGTCATGGGCTAACATCCTTTTGGTAAAAAACTTTAGGTTCATTAACAGCAAAGGGTAATCCAAAGAAGAATAATGCAGGCGTTTTCCGTTTACAAGGGGATATTTTTGTTATTTTTAGTATCAGTATCGAGAATAAAGTGTGTAAAAGTTAAGTATGCACCGTCAGATCCTTGACTTTAAGCCCTTAGTGTTTACTTCATATAGCCAAGTTTTAAGGGAATAATGTATAAGAATAAAAATATCAGGAGATAAAAATGACTATACTGGGAACCAGGATAAGGGTATTATTGACTGTATTCAGTATTGCAATCATTGTATCCGGGTGCTCCGGCAGCAAATCTGGCAACGTGTATACCAGTGACCAGGCCATGCGGGCCCATACCATTGTGGAAGGAACTGTGGAGTCCGTGAAGCTGGTGACCATCGAAGAGGGTGATAAACCTGTAGCCGGAACAGTGATCGGTGGCGTGGCCGGTGGTGTGCTGGGATCAACCATTGGCAGCGGGTCCGGTAGCACGGTGGCTGCTGTTGTGGGTTCTCTGGCCGGTGCTGCAGCAGGGGCTGCCGCTGAAAAAAATATGGGCCGAAAGCAGGGAATAGAGATTGTGGTGGATCAGGACAACGGACTAAAAATTGTTGTGGTCCAGGAGGCTGATGTTCAGCTTACCCCTGGAGACCGGGTACGGGTACTAACTTCGCCCAATGGAACAGTACGGGTTTCAAAATAAAATAAAGCTTTTTAATTACCGGGCAGGTGTAACTGCTTTGCCGGTATTCATTCGGGGAAAATTTCCCCCATGGCTGAGGCTTTGGGGAGATGCAGGAGATTATGAAAAAAAACAGTGCAGTAAATGAAAAATTAAGAAATGTAGCCATCATTGCCCATGTTGACCATGGAAAAACAACCCTGGTGGATGCCATGTTCAAGCAGAGCGGTCTTTTTCGGGAAGGTCAGAAGGTGGATGACCGCCTCATGGACAGTATGGACCTGGAACGGGAGAGAGGGATTACCATCTCCGCCAAGAATTGCTCCGTAACCTGTAAGGGTGTGAAGATCAATATCATTGATACACCGGGCCATGCCGATTTCGGCGGTGAAGTAGAACGGGCTCTTTCCATGGCGGATTCCGCCATTCTTCTGGTGGATGCCTCCGAAGGTCCCTTGCCCCAGACCCGTTTTGTATTGAAAAAGACCTTTGAAGCCAATC
>PIVQ01001376.1 GCA_003354055.1 Desulfobacteraceae bacterium
TTTTGTGACTTATAGGCCCTGGCCTTGGCAACCAGTGACGGAGCCCATGACTGGGAGCCCAGTGCATGGATGTGGGTGTACGTGCCAAAGGTGTTGTCTTTGAAAAATCCGTCTTTTTTCTCCAGGATTCCCTTGCCCCGCTCCATCCTGAAGGCCATTTGGTCGTCGGTGTAGTCGATGGAAAGGATTCTTGAATATCTGAATTCATGTCCCCGCAGGATTTCACCCTGTTTGTAGAACGGGTTCTCGTGGGCGACCTCAACTTCAGTATATCCGTGGCCCTGGGGTTTGCGGGACAGACCGAACCGGATGGGCAGAATACCGGACATGGGATAAGTCCGTTCTCCAAGTTGAATACTTTCCCCTAAGAATATCAATCCGCCGCACTCGGCGTAAATGGGAAGGCCTTTGCGTGACAATGCTTTTAAATTATCTCTGAATGCCTGGTTCTTTGCAAGCTGGGGCGCATGGGTTTCGGGAAACCCGCCTCCCATGTAGATAGCATCCACTTCAGGGATGGAATCCTGGCCCAGAGGACTGATAAAGACAATCTCGGCACCAAGATTTTCAAGGGCATCCAGGTTGTCGGGATAGTAGAACTGAAAGGCAGAATCCCGGACAATGCCGATGGTAACCTTATCGGTTCCAATGTCTGTTGGGTCTAATTTGTTTTGAACACTTAAGGAATCGGGAGCTATTTGCGCTCCCCATTCCTCCTGAGTGACGGTTGCATAAAGGGCATCAAGATCAATATTTTCTCTGGCCACCCGTTCTGCTGCATCAAGTGCTTTGCTTGAAAAGGAATGCTCCTCCGATGTCACTAATCCCATGTGGCGTTCAGGAAAATCTTCCTGCTTTAATTTGGGAACCGAGCCAAATACCGGAATCTTGCAGAACCTTTCGATGTTGGCTCGAACCTTGTTCTCATGGCGTATGCCTGCCACCCGGTTAAGTACCACGCCGCAGATATTAATCTCCGGATCAAAGTGCATGCACCCCATGAGAAGGGCGGCCATGGTCCGGGTACTCTTGGTGCAGTCTAGCACCAGTAGTACCGGCAGATTCAACAGCTTGGCCAGCTCCGAAGTGGAGGTGGAACCATCGAGATCAATCCCGTCATAAAGACCGCGGTTGCCTTCAACCACTGCGATATCGGTATTTTGGGTGTGGGTATAATAGGAGGATTGAACAACCTCGGGGGCACACAGATAGGTGTCCAG
>PIVQ01001377.1 GCA_003354055.1 Desulfobacteraceae bacterium
ATATCAAGTACTGCAAGGCTTTTATCTATGGGGTCCTGCAGTTTGTTCTCTAAAAGAAAATAATGAAATGCATTGGTGGTAACGACAAATCCATTGGGAGTGGGAAGGTGAAGTTTTTGATTGATACTGGATAAAACAAATGCCTTTTTACCGGCTATGTTTTCATTTAACAGTGAGGCTTTGGTGAATTCAATAGTATAGGGAGGAGCAGTATCAACCTTTGGCCGGGCCAGCATGTACCGGTTATAAGAATCAAATTTTTCAAAATAATTTTTTAACTCCCAATAGCGTGACGGGCACATCTTTAAAAGCGAATCCACCATCCCTGAAACAGAACCTGCCATTTGATCATAGGCGGCTATAACAGCCGTGAAGTCATATCGTTTCTGAGAATAATACATGTCTTCAAGGGTTGCCATAAACTTGTGCGCAGCTTTGTCATATTCCAGCAAGGCCTTAAAAGATTCGTATTTTTCTCTTAGAATAGTATCCGGAGAAAAAATCTGGTACGTCCAGTATCGAAATAAATTTTTAATCGGCATAGGCGATACTTTCCGGGCAATGAGTATTTCCCTTTAAAAAGGCAATCTTTCAATGGATTGATTATTTTACCACAGAAAAGATATCCATCCTAATACGATAAAACGAAAAACAGTTTGATGCGGAATGAATTGCTGCATAAGACTTGTTAAAATGGCTCTTGAAAATGATATCCGTTTCAGGTGACTACCACCGGGCCGGCCAGCCCGGAATCGGCTATCGCTATTTTTAAGATGGCCTAAACTCGCTGCGCGAAAATCCGTGAAACTGCGGTGCGGTAGCTCCTCAAACAACACGGCTTTTGACGCTCCGCAGCGTTAAGGCCATCTATAAAAACATCAATTTTATGCCGCCTTCCGGGCTGCCCGACCCTAAGTGCCGAATTCCGACTTTCTATTTGTAACGCGGCAGGTAATCTCAGAATTTTAAAATTTCAGATAGGATAATAATACTTGAGTTAACATGAACATCTGCGGCTTGCCCGTCAGCATGTTTCTTGTTTAGCTAGCATATTTTATCCAACAAGAGTCAAATAAAGATTTGCCCCCCCAGCATACACTATCATTTGGGCCAAGGTCGCTGCCCCTCTGCTTGAATCCAGGCAGATACCCACTCAGGCATTTCATTGTCCCAATTATCGTTGCCCATCGCTTCTGCGACCTGAGGGGCAGGCACTAATC
>PIVQ01001378.1 GCA_003354055.1 Desulfobacteraceae bacterium
CATTTAGTGAAGAGCTTGCCGGTGATGATGACTTTGATATTGATGATTTATTAGAACAGACAAATGTGGGCTCTGAAGCTGCAACTGATTCGGTTGTGAAAGAAAATGACGACTTTGATTTAGACGATATCGATAGCTTAATTGATGAAGCGACGGATGAGAATGACGTTGATGATGCATCAACCAGTTCAGCCGATACGCTAATCGAAGAAAATGACGACTTTGATATAGACGATATCGACAGCTTAATTGATGAAGCGACGGATGGGAATGACGTTGATGATGCATCAACCAGTTCAGCCGATACGTTAGTAGAAGAAAATGACGACTTTGATATAGACGATATCGATAGTTTAATTGATGAAGCGACGGATGAAAATGACGTCGATGATGCATCAACCAGTACAGCTGATACGCTAGTAGAAGAAAACGACGATTTTGATATAGACGATATCGACAGTTTAATTGATGAAGCGACGGATGAAAATGACGTTGATGATACATCAACCAGTACAGCTGATACGCTAGTAGAAGAAAACGACGATTTTGATATAGACGATATCGATAGTTTAATAGAGCCGCCGATTGAGGAAGTTGCGCTTGTTGAAGAAACAGAGCCTGCAGAAGAAGCCGCGCTTGTTGAAGAGCCAGAGCTTGCAGAAGAAGTCGCGCTTGTTGATGAGCCAGAGCCTGAAGAAGAAGCCACGCTTATTGAAGAAACAGAGCCTGCAGAAGAAGTCGCGCTTGTTGAAGAGCTAGAGCTTGCAGAAGAAGCCGCGCTTGTTGATGAGCCAGAGCTTGCAGAGGAAGCCGCGCTTGTTGAAGAGCCAGAGCCTGAAGAAGCCGCACTTGTTGAAGAGCTAGAGCTTGCAGAAGAAGCCGCGCTTGTTGATGAGCCAGAGCTTGCAGAAGAAGCCGCGCTTGTTGATGAGCCAGAGCCTGAAGAAGCCACGCTTATTGAAGAACCAGAGCCTGCAGAAGAAGCCGCGCTTGTTGATGAGCCAGAGCCTGAAGAAGAGGCCGCACTTGCTGAAGAGCTAGAGCTTGCAGAAGAAACAGCGCTTATTGAAGAGCCAGAGCTTGCAGAAGAAGCCGCGCTTGTTGAAGAGCCTGAGCTTACAGAAGAAACCGCGCTTGTTGAAGAGCCTGAGCCTGAAGAAAAAACTGCACTTGTTAAAGAACTTGAGCCAGTAGAAGAACAAGATGATTTTTCGGACACC
>PIVQ01001379.1 GCA_003354055.1 Desulfobacteraceae bacterium
GTTAAAAATTTTCTAACATATTTACCCAGCATATCGGTCTCAATATTAACCGGGTCTCCCACCTGTTTAAGACCGATGGTGGTTATTTTTGCAGTGTGGGGGATGATACTGACCTGGAAGCCATTGTCCCAGCAGCTATTAATGGTAAGGCTTATCCCCTCAATAGCCACAGATCCTTTTTCAATCATTTCTGCAGCCAAGTGCTCCGGAATACTCACATCCAGAATCACGGCATTGCTGGCTTTTTTTATGGATTTAATGGTACCTGTACCGTCAATATGGCCGGACACCAAATGTCCGTCAATGCGGTCGGCAAGTTTCAGGGCCCGTTCAATATTCACACGGGTGCCCGGCCCCATTTTTTTAAAGGTTGTCCTGGTAACGGTTTCAGGAGCCATATCCACCTTAAACTCGTGGGTACCAAGACTGACGGCAGTAAGGCAGGCGCCGTTAACGGCAATGGAATCCCCTATTTTGCTTTGGGATAAATCCAGATCACACCCAATGGACAGCACCTTGCCCTCTCCGCTGGATTCAACCCGCTTGATGGTTCCAAAACTTTCTATAATGCCGGTAAACACCCTTAACTCCCTATGAAACTTGTCGTTTTTTGTTCACCCTTGTCCAGATAGCCTGTTACCAGGATATCCGTTCCAAACAATCTTGTGGACACCCGATCCAAAACAAAGGCATCCTTTATCTTTTCAGGTCCTTTTCCGCTGAATACCGGAATACCGTCATTGCTCCCCAAAAACTTAGGGGCCACAAAATAGCAGACCTTATTGACTATCTTAGCTTTCAAGGCTGATGAGGCCACCTTTCCGCCGCCTTCAATCAGGACGCTTGAAACAGACATGTGACCTAACTTAATCATCACCTGATTTAAATCAAGACCTCCGTCCTTAAGATCCACCTGAATAAATTTAATCCCCTTTTCAAGAAGTCTGCTTTTCTTCTTTTCAGGAATGTCAGGACCTGTGACAAGAATCGTGGGGGCGCAAGATGTCTGGGTAATTACCCTGGCATTTTCTTTGATGCTCAACCGGGTATCAAGAATAACCCGGGCAGGATCTATAGTGGTCTGTCCCTCAATCCGGGCAGTCAAAGAGGGATCGTCGGCATGAAGGGTTCCCGATCCGACCAGAATGGCATCCACCTGGTGCCTGAGCTGATGCCCGAATCCACGGGACGCTGCATTGGTAATCCATTTGGAATCCCC
>PIVQ01000560.1 GCA_003354055.1 Desulfobacteraceae bacterium
TCGTGCAAAGGGTCAATGCAGCCTACTTGATCCTTCAGAAGAATATGCCGGCTCCCGAGGTCGCTCGCGCATTGTCTCAGCGCTTCAATGTCTCTCGGCGACAGGCCTATCGTTATATGGAAGCGGCCAGTCGGTTAACCGGAATCTTGAAGCCCCCGGAGCCGAAGGGGGTCTTTACTGTGAAATTGCCGCTCAGCCTTATCGGTCGCCTTCGAACTCATTCGCGTCCCCAGGGAGAATCTTTGAGCGATTTTACTGCCAGGGCATTAAGTGGTGCGCTAAGTCAAAGGAACGGGGATGGGGAATAAGGGGACTCGTTTTCAGGTTCGTTTATGCCGTGCTTCCGATCGCTTGGCTGGGCGGAAAATATCCGAGGCGTACCACTTGCTGGTTCCTGACCGAACAGCGGAAAAACAGAACCTGAAACCAGAAGGAGCACATCATGAGTCTGACAGCCATTTATGCGCGGGTGTCCTCGGAAAAGCAGCGGGAGGAAAGAACGATTGAAAGCCAGGTCGAGGCTCTTTGCCAAGAGGCGGAGCAGAGGGGGTTGCATCTGGTTGAGGACTGGATCATTCGCGATGAGGGATATAGTGGCGCGACGCTGGATCGACCTGGGTTGGAGATCTTGCGCGACCTGGCCCACGATGGCGAACTCTCTCACTTGTTGGTTTATGCTCCTGATCGTTTGGCCCGAAAATATGCGTTGCAAGTGTTGCTTCTCGAAGAGTTTTCCCGCAATGGTGTCGAAGTGGAATTCATGCGATCGGTGAAAGGGGAAACGCCGGAAGAACAATTGTTACTTCAGTTTCAAGGAATGATCGCAGAATATGAGAGGGCGCAGATTGCTGAACGCTGTCGACGCGGGAAACGGCATAAAGCCCAGCAGGGTGTGGTCAATGTGTTGAGCGGGGCTCCTTATGGATATCGCTATGTCAAGGCGTCTGATAACATGCAGGCATATTATGAAGTCATTGAGCAGGAGGCTGAGGTCGTAAAACAGGTTTTTGACTGGTACGCCAAGGAGGGAGTTGCCATTGCAGAAGTGGTAAGGCGGCTCAACAATGCCGACATTCCTACTCGCAAAAAGCAAAGCCGATGGGAGCGAACAACGGTTTGGGGGATGCTTAAAAATCCCGCATACAAAGGATTGGCCTGTTATGGGAAAACAAAGACAGTGCCGCGAAAAAAAGCAACGCGCAAGGCGCGTCAAAAGAAGGGTTTTTCTTCTTCCATGAGCAGCTCCAAAGATGTGCCGAAAGATCAATGGATCGGAATTCCTGTTCCGCCCCTGATAGATGAAGATACTTTTGACTGGGCACAGCAACGTCTTGAGGATAATCGCAAGCAATCAGCTCGACGAACCAAAGAGCCCAGCCTGCTGCAAAGTTTACTGGTATGCGATAAGTGTGGCTATGCATTGTATCGTAGCTCAACGCGAACCTCGGCCGGCAAGAAAATCTATTATTATCGATGTATCGGTTCCGATGGGTGGCGCTTTGAAAATGGGCGTGTTTGCGACCGAAGCCCCATTCGACAAGATATCCTGGATTCGCTTGCATGGAGTCATTTATTGGACCTGCTTCAGAGCCCCACTCTGGTTCAGGAAGAAATTGACCGGCGCAAGCAGTGCTGCCAAAACTCATCTCCAACACAAAAGAGAAAAGAAAGCCTGGAAAAAGAAATCTCCCGGGTTCAGCATCAAATGAACAGATTACTGGATGCCTACCAGGAAGAACTCGTACCACTCGAGGAGTTGCGAAATCGCATGCCAATCATTAGAAAGCGCCTTAACCAAGCCAGGCAAGAGCATAAGGATCAGGAAATTGCTTCATCACAGGAAAAGCAACTCACAGATATTGGAATGAATATACAGGAGTTCCTGAATTGCCTGTGCCAGAGAGTTGAGGGCATGAGCATAGAGGAAAAGCAGAAAGTCGTTCGTTTATTGGTAAAGGACGTGATCGTGGGAGAAGATACAGTGCAAATAAATCATTCGATCCCTATCTCTCAAAAAAAAATGACTCAGAAAAGCTGTAGTTATCTTTTGTGTACGGGGAGTCCTAATGGCGGAACGGGGTAATATCAAATCGATAATACCCCTATTCAGATGGAGGATTACCCTGTTTCTGCTGAAACAGCGACCTGATGCGTCAAAATGTGTCAACTACTTTGGGGCTGTTTTGAAACATGCCCTTTTAAATCTTTTCTTCGTCTTCTTTGACCCACCTCTGTTTTGATGGTGGGTTTTCTTTTTGACCCTGCCCTTTTTTTCCGCAAATTCATGGGATCATGAAAAAGAGAAGACGTCGTAAATGCCTGCATTGTGGTGAGTTGTATTTCCCTGATCCCCGAACACGCGAACGGCAACGCTTTTGTTCCAATCCGGAATGTAAGCGGGCGAGTAAGCGTATCAGCCAGCAGCGATGGCTTAAAAAAGCGGCCAATCGCGACTATTTCAAAGGCGCGGATCAGGTGGCGCGTACCCGTGTCTGGAGGGGCAATCATCCGGGCTATTGGAAAAAGCCGCCCTTAGCGAAAGAACCGCTACAAGATGACTCGAGGGCTCAACCCGTTGAAGACGAACAAGATAGCTCCAGCTTAACTCCGGATGCGCTACAAGATGAGTCGTTAATGCAACCTGTTGTGCTGCTTGGACTTATCTCCACTTTGGCGGGGAGTGCGCTACAAGATGACATCGCGCCTTTTATTCGAAACATGCAGGCTCGGGGACAGCAGATTCTGGGCAGAGGGCCCGGATCACAACCCAAAGGAGAACATCATGTACAAACAACTTCTTCGCCCCGACCGTCTGCGCCATGTGCCAGCGCAGTTCAGCTGGGTCGATCACCGCTTGGTCCGTGAGGGCCATCTTCGCCACACAACGCCTGAGGGGCTTGCACTTTATCTGTTCCTGATCACGGTCGCGGATGCCCAAGGGATGAGCTATTATGGCGATACGCGCTGTGCGGAACATCTCGGGATGGATATCGCCTCTGTGCGGGCCGCTAGACGCTCTCTGATCGAAGCGGGCCTGATCGCCTATACGCGCCCTTTATATCAAGTCCTGAGTCTGGATCGGGTATCCGAACCTGAGTTTGCGCGCAGTGGCGAAGCGCGAACCATTGCTCAGATTATGGCGAGTCCGGGGGAGGACAAATCATGATCGATTACAACCTCTGGTGTGAGATCCGTCGACTCAGCGATACCGGTTTGAAAGCATCCCAAATCGCTCAATCGCTTTCGCTCGATCCGAAAACGGCCCAGAAATGGATGGATCAACCTTACGCCCAGCGCAAAGCCTCCGTCCGAAGCAGTAAGCTCGATCCCTACAAACCGCAGATCCAGCGGATGCTCGATCAGGAAGCCTACACCGGTGAGCAGATCCTCCGGGAGATTCGAAAGCAGGGATACCCCGGCGGACGCAGCATCCTCCAAGAGTACCTAACCGTGATCCGGCCTCCCCGCAAAAAGGCTTTTGCCACCTTGTCCTTCGTTCCCGGAGAATGTGCACAGGTCGACTGGGGACATGCGGGCTCCGTTCAGGTGGGTAATACCCGTCGGCGTCTGAGCTTTTTTGTGATGACTCTGGGCTACAGCCGCATGATCTATCTGGAGTTCACGCTTTCGCAAAAGATGGAACACTTCCTCGGTTGCCACAAAAACGCCTTCGAGTTTTTTGGCGGCGTTCCTGAAAAAGTAATGATCGACAACCTTAAATCTGCGGTTCTTGAGCATCCCAAAGGCGGGGCGGTTCGCTATCATCCCCGCTATCTGGATCTTGCCGCGCATTACGGCTTTGAACCCCGAGCTTGCAATGTGCGTGCTCCCTACGAAAAAGGACAAGTGGAACGGGCTGTATCCTATGTGCGCACCAGCTTCTTGAACGGGCTGAATCCGGAAAGCTTTGCTCCCATCAATCCCCAGGCCCAACTGTGGCAAGACACCGTGGCCAACCTGCGGGTACACAAAGAACTCAATGAACGCCCCATTGACCGTTTTGATCGCTTGGAAAAAGCGGCACTGAAGCCCTTGGGACTCCAGCCCTATGACGTGGGAGTAAGTTCGCAGGTCAGCGCCAACTCTCAGTTCCGCGTCGTGCTCGACACCAACAAATACTCGGTCCCCGCCGAATACGCCAGTCGTCGACTTACCCTGCGACAATATCCCGATCAGGTGCTGCTCTATCACGAGCACAACCTCATCGCCACGCATCCCCGGAATTACCAGCGTCGGCAGGATATCCTCACCGAAGATCATCAGCGCACCCTCTTGACATATAAAAAGAACGCCAAGCAACAGCAGGCACTCAGTCGCCTGCTTCGGATCAGTCCACAAGCGGAACTCTTTGTACAAGGACTGCAAAACAGGAACCTGCGAGCCCGGCATCACATCCTAAAAGTCTGTGCATTGGTAGACATCTATGGAGAAGACGCCTTGCGCCGTGCCTTGGAGGATGCCGTAGAACTCGAAGCCTTCCACTCCGAATACATCCTCAACCTGCTTGAACAACGCGCACGGCCTTTACCCGAAGCCGGGCCATTGCATCTCACCCGCAACGAGGATCTGCTAAACCTCGAACTCCCGGAACCCGACCTCTCCATCTACGAACCCAAAACCGAAAAGGACGAAAATGAAAATCACGGATACGACCCGACTGCATGAACAGCTTCACTACCTCAAACTCCCCTGGGTGAAAGAAAACCTCGAAGCCCTTTCCGCCAAAGCGACCCAAAACAAATGGACCTACATCGACTTCCTGTGCGCCTTAATCGCCGGGGAGTCCAACCAGCGCATGGACCGGGCAACCCACCGGCGGCTTGCCGCCGCCCGGTTCCCCGTGATCAAAACCCTGGAGACCTTCGACTGGAGTTGGCCCAAACAGATCAATCAACTGGAAGTCCGCGATCTGTTCCGGCTCCAGTTCATAAAAGAACATCA
>PIVQ01001380.1 GCA_003354055.1 Desulfobacteraceae bacterium
ACCTCCAGTGACGGAAAGACATCCGCCATTTATGCGCCTGAGGCAAAAGGCCAGGTAAAAGCCCTGAAAGAGGCCTACGACAAAGGGGGAATTGATCCTACAACAGTGGCATTGGTAGAAACCCACGGTACAGGAACCAGGGTCGGGGACAAGGTTGAATTCACCGCGTTAAAAGAGTGTTATGGTACATCAGGCCGAAGGAATGCCACGGCAATCGGCTCTGTTAAATCCATGATCGGGCATACCAAAGCGGCTGCAGGGGCTGCCGGTATCATCAAAACTGTTCTGGCCCTGTACAATAAGGTGATTCCCCCCACACTCAAAGCAACCGATCCGGATCCTGAACTTGAGATAAATGATTCTGCATTTTACCTGAATCCCAGCTCAAAGCCTTGGGTGCCCTTATCTCATAAGGCCCCCCCACGACGCTCCGGTGTTTCTGCCTTTGGATTCGGCGGTTCCAATTTTCATGCAGTGTTAGAAGAGTATAAACCTAAGAAATCCCATGTTTCCTGGGATGGATCAGTTCAGATACTTGCCCTCTCAGCCAAAGACAGAGACAGCCTTGCTGAAAAACTTCAAAGGGTTTTGGATCAGGTATCATCATTTGACAAACAGGACCAGGCTGAATTTTCCCAGGCCATTGCCTGGCAGTCTTTTGAGTCCAGAAAAAACTATTCCTCCAAAGACAAGCTCCGGCTCCTGGTTCTCATATCAAAGGAAGTGATATCAAAACCGGACGGTTTCCCGAACCTGATAAAAAACGCTCAGGAGATCATAAAAGGCAACCCTGTTTCAAAGGCACCTTTCTTTTTCGGTCAAGACAAACCGACAGGCAAACTCGGCTTTGTTTTTCCGGGCCAGGGAAGCCAGTACACAGGCATGGCCAGGGATCTTGTATCCACATTTCCGGAAGCCATGGATGCCCTTATCTCAGGGAATACGATTCTGGAAAAAGCCGGAACAGACAGCCCTTCATTGGCAGACCATATCTATCCGCTGCCGGAACATGTCCAAAAGAAAACGGTTTCCGAAGACGCCCTTCGCCAGACCCGGATTGCCCAGCCTGCTATCGGTGCCACGTCCCTGGCCATGACCCAAATTCTTAAACGATTTGGGGTAACACCGGATTACACCTGCGGTCACAGCTTTGGTGAGTTGTCCGCTCTCTATGCGGCCGGGTGGATGGATAAAGACAGTTTTCTTAAACTTGCGGC
>PIVQ01001381.1 GCA_003354055.1 Desulfobacteraceae bacterium
GGTATGACCTCAGCTTTGAAACTGGCTGACCAGGGTATCAAAACCTATCTGGTTGAACGTGCTCCTGCTCTTGGCGGCCTTGCGCAGTCCATAAGAAAGACCATTGAAGGTGAAGCCGTCCTTCCATTTGTTCAGGATCTTGTGGCGAGAGTCACTGCCCATGAAAACATCCAGGTCATGACCCGGTCCATTATTGTTGACCACGACGGTATGCCCGGACTTTTCAAGACAGGCATCCAGACAGGTCTTCGCATGAACTACATGCAGATTGACCACGGGGTAACCATTCTGGCCACCGGCGCTTTGCCCAACAGACCAGCTGAATACGGTCTCGGGACCTTAAGCCCCGTGATGACCCAGCTTGAGCTTGATTCTCTTCTTGAAGATGACGAAGACAAGATCAAATCAATGAATCAGATCGTCATGATCCAGTGTGTGGGCTCCAGAGAGAAGGGCAACCCCAACTGTTCCAGAATCTGCTGTCAGGCAGCCATGAAAAACGTTCTGCGCATCAAAGAGATCAACCCGGATGCCGACGTTTTTGTATTGTACCGCGACATCAGGACCTATGGCTTTCAGGAAGATTACTACAGAGAAGCTAGAGAAAAGGGTGTTAAGTTTGTACGATACAACCTGGATAACAAACCCCGGGTTCGTGAAGAAGACGGTAAAGCCTATGTCACGGTACATGACTTTATCCTGGGAGCCGACATTGATATCGAAGCAGATTGTGTGGCTTTGAGCACCGGCCTTGTGGCTGATGATGAAAGCACAGAAGATCTGGCCATCATGTTCCATCTGCCCAGAACGGCTGACAACTACTTCCTTGAAGACCATGTGAAACTGAGACCTGTAGATATGTCCCTTCGCGGATTTTTCATTGCAGGCACCACCCATTCTCCCAAAACCATCAGGGAGAGTGTTACCCAGGCCCTGGCTGTAGCCGGCCGCGCCCAGACCCTTTTGGCTAAAAAGGAAATTAATCTGGGGGCTTCGGTTGCCAAGGTTGACGGTAAATTATGTGCAACCTGTCTGATCTGTGTTCGGGCATGCCCCTTTGACATTCCCTTTATCAACGCAGACCGGTATTCTGAGATTGATGCGGCCAAGTGCCACGGTTGCGGTGTGTGTGTGGCTGAATGTCCGGCCAAGGCCATCCAGCTTTCGGTCTATGAAGACGATCAGATTCTGGCAAAATTAGATGGTTTATTTGAGAG
>PIVQ01001382.1 GCA_003354055.1 Desulfobacteraceae bacterium
TTTGTAGCAGAATCTGGTGCCGAAGCCATCAAAGAGGGATTTGAATTGGGTGATATTTTTGCAGGATTTCAATATTCCGTGATTCATAACTACCTCAACCGGGTGATGGGACAGCGCACGTTGGGAAAACGGGTTTTCTTTCAGGGGAAACCTGCGTCTAATCCGTCTTTAGCGTGGACTTTAGCGGCTGTCAGCAAACGCGAGATTTTTGTGCCGCCAAATCCGGGAGCTATGGGGGCCTGGGGTATAGGACTGTGCGCAATTGATGAAATTGGTCAGCAAATCCTTGCAGATGCCATGGCCTTAGACATAAAAACTACCCTGGATGCTGATATCAAAGAACGCTCGGAATTTCGTTGTAAAGACCCGGAATGTCAAACTTTATGCCCCATTGAAAAAACAATCATCCGTATCGGAGATGAAACGAAAACGGCAATATCCGGGGGGGCTTGTCCAAAATATGAAGTCTCTTCCAGGACGCTTAAAAAGCTTGCCAAAACCACTCCCAATCCATTCGAAATGAGGAAAAAAGCTTGCCTGAGCTATATTAATGAGGTTGATGGCCCCCCCAAAATAGCAATCCCCCAAATCGGTGCCCTGTCAGGTTTCATCCCCTGGGCTGCGACATTTATTCAGGAATTGGGATTTTCCGTTGCCTTATTGTCACCGGACAGCAGGTCATTGGCAAAAGGTGAGCAGATGTGTTACAGCTTCGATTCCTGCGGTCCTCAAAAGATTGCCCATGCCGTTTGTGACACGGATATTCCTTTGCTGTTCTTCCCAAAAATCCAGAGTTTTCCGGATCGGGATGGCAGAGGAGGAGAATCATGCGTGACTGAGCAATCTCAGCCGGAAGTCATTGAGCAATCTCTGAAAACCAGAAATCGAAATGTAAAAGTACTGCGACCTGCTCTATCCTTTCAGTATGGAATGGAAACTGACGCGGTTATGAACGAGTTATCCGGTTTGGCAGAACTCCTGGGAGTTGATGAGTCCAAAATCAAAACAGCAGCTAAAAAGGCTGCTTTAGCACAGAAGGAATATGAAACAGAACTTGCTCAGATTGGAAATCAGGTCCTCAACTATGGTAGAAAGCATAATCTGCCTATGGTGTTGGTTTGCGGGACCCTGCACGTTATCCATGATCTTGCGATTAATGCCGGTATTCCTAACCTTTTGAGACAAAATGGTACCTTGGCCATCCCAATGGACTGCTT
>PIVQ01000561.1 GCA_003354055.1 Desulfobacteraceae bacterium
GCGCAACGCCAGATATTCACAGTGGATAATCCCTTCTTACCACCTGAGACACCATTTGATCGGAAAGAACTATGGCTTGATCCTTTGACGACACCTTAACAGCAATCATTCGATTCTTAAATCTGTGATATACTATGAATTTAATACAAAGTTATTTAGTTAACCATACTTGCATTAATATTGACTCAATTTTCAAGAAAAAACTGTTTTGACTTGATCGGTATCTTCAAGTTTTTGAGGTGTTGACTATATCTATGATAGGGGTCGGGAAGAGCTAAGCCCTCCCCGCCCTCCGAACCGTGCATGCGGTTCTCCCGCACACGGCTCTCCAGTCGGCAGTTTCCTCATCGGGATTGGCGCACAGCAATCCAAGCTTCATTCATGGTGAAAAGCCCTCGTTTTGCAAAGTATGCATTTGGCCAGCGCAGATTGTCATTCAGAGCATTCCCTTGACCAGGGTGTTTCCTTTGTTTACGAAGTACCGCACGTAACCTTCGCCGAATGAACCCGTCCACTCCTCTAAAGGTACTGAAGTGGGCATGTTTAAAGTACTCAAACCAACCCCTTAGGCTTGGATTAAGCCCTTCAATTATCTTCTCGACACTGGTGCCACGTGTTCTTTTCGTTCTCTGGCGAATTTTGTCCCGTAGAGCCATAAGGCTTTTCTTGCGGACAAAACGATAGCCAGCTTCGAAACGGTATCCCAGGAACTCAAAGCCTTGTCCTTTCTTCAGACAATTACATATATAGGTTTTGTCTGGATGCAAAGTTAAACCGTTTGCCTTTGTCCATTTCTGGACCTCGGTTAGGGTGGCCTCTGCTTCGGCTTTGCTACGACAGAAAATTACAAAGTCGTCCGCATAGCGGACAATTTTGCAACCACATTCTATCATCATAGCATCAAACGGATGTAGATATAAGTTAGCCAGCAAAGGGCTGAGGACTGCGCCTTGAGGAGTTCCCGATATGGGACTCCAGCGCTCCATGCCCTCCATAATATCTTGTTTAAGAAAACTTTCCACAAGAGATATAACCCTGCCGTCACTTATCTTTTCTTTGACCCGTTCAAGTAACTGTTCATGGGGAATAGAGTCGAAATAACTTTTCAAGTCCGCATCTACCACCCAGGTATATCCTTCTTTGATGAGATAATCGACTTTCCGTAACGCATTCTTACACCCAAGCCCGGGTCGAAAGCCAAAACTCACAGGTAAAAACTCCCTCTCAAAAATTGGCTCCAGAACTATCTTCAAAGCTGCTTGCACAACCCGATCTTTGACCGTGGGAATACCTAAAGGTCGGGTTTGCCCCTTTCCCTTAGGAATATATACCCGCCGAACGGAATCAGGTCGATATTGCCCTTTTTGCAGGTCCTTTTCCAGTTCCTGTAGATAGCTGTCTTTACAGGCTTTGAAACGCTTGATACTCACTTGGTCTATTCCTGCTGCTCCTTTATTAGCTGCTACTTGTTTCCAAGCCAGCTCCAAAGTGCTTCGGTCATAAACCTTATCAATCAGGCTAAACCACTTGCCTCCTTTGACCCCGTTGCCCAGGGCCGCCAACATACGTTTAGTCCACACGGATGCTTCCACCCAGTCCCAACATAAAGGATTTTGGGCTTCTGTTCCTTGTATAGCAATACACTGCACTGTCGGAACTACCTCATCTGGTTGCATCTTCATAGACCTCCTGTATCCACCTTCCTACCCTCCTTCCCATAGGAACGGCTTTGCTAACCGCACCTCACCACGGGTCTCAATAATCTTTTCAGCTTTTGCTGAATACTCTGGGTGCAGCCGACTTCTTCGCTCCTATCATGGAGGGCCACATATCCATAACAGGCCTGGAGTATTTATTATCCGGACCCCTATTCCGGAAATCAGACCAGAGCAACTACTGAGATAACCGCTTACAGTACTATGAGGGCTCTGACTCCTGCCGTCCATCACCTTGGGTGACAGGTCTCCCCACTTACTGCGCCATACCTTCCTATCGTTCCACCTCCAACCACGTGATGCGCCCGCTCATCGCTTTAGCTACCACGCCAGCGTGACCGGTGATTTTCAGGCTTCGCCATTCAGTTGCAGGCTCGCCGCAAACATCCCGCCGAATCAAGTTTGTCATCCTGCGGACCGACAATTCACCTCCGGTTGCTCTCCACCTCGCCTCACGACGACGCAGTTACCTTCGGCTACGGAGCTGTGGTATACTCCGACACGGGCTTGCACCGTGCTGATATGGCGCCCTCGTGGGCGCACAACTGAACCGCTACGCGGAAGTTGTGCGTCTCAACAGCTAAAATCCATTCAACATTTTAATTTCACTCAAATAAATTTACAATACCTCCAGCGGCGATCTGCCGGTCTTATTAATTTAAATCAAGGAGGTATCAAAATGGCTAAAAGCCTTAGAACCCAATTCGTCAATCACATGATTCTTCATCGACTTTCACCCTACACCATAAAAAATTATTTGGCTGCGGTTAAGAGGCTTGCAAAATTTCACAACAAATCTCCGGAATTGCTTAACAATGAACAGATTCAGGAATACCTGCTCTATCTTTTTCAAGAATGCAAACTATCCTGGGGAAGTTGCAATGTTCATTTATCTGGAATTTCTTATCTTTATAAAAATATTCTGCAATGGGATGAGACTAATTTTAAATTACCCCCAAGACCAAGAATCAAAAAGCTTCCAAATATTTTGAGTATTGAAGAAGTAAAAAAATTATTTGAATCTGCGGCCAACCTTAAACACAGAACTTTGCTTAAAACAGTATACAGTGCAGGCCTTAGGATCAGTGAGGTTGTAAGACTTGAACCCAGACATATTGAAAGTGACCCTTCCAGAATGATGATAAGAGTAGAACAAGGCAAAGGCAAAAAAGATCGCTATACAATTTTATCCAGGCATTTGCTCGATGAACTCAGAGTATATTGGCAAAAATATAAACCCGGCAGATGGATTTTCCCGGGTTATGATAAAGAAAAACACATTGGCTATTCAGGGGCCAGCTCGGCTTATGACATCGCAAAAAAAAAGCCTGCATAAAAAGAGGCCGTGGGATACATACTCTTCGCCATAGCTTTGCAACTCACCTTCTTATCCAGGGAACAGATCTTTTCACCATCAAACGACTCCTTGGTCATTCTTCCATAAAAACCACCCTCATTTATCTTCACCTGGTGCAAGAAAGAATCACAGAATGTAAAAGCCCTCTTGACAGTATATACGGGGATCAGGGGGGAGCAAAATGAAAGCTAAATATGAGGTTGCAGATATTTTTCGTCTCTATGGCAAGGAATACCAGGAACAAACGAATCTGCCTTACAAAAAACTTAAGGTTATGCACAAGATTAAAATTTGCCGCACTGCTCAACTTGGCGGTCATATTGAACAGTGCGATCATTGCAGTTTTGAACGAATTGCCTATAACTCCTGTAGGGACAGACACTGCCCTAAATGCCAGACCATGGTTAAGGAACGGTGGTTGAATGACCGCAAAGCAGATTTACTTCCCAGTAATTATTTTCATATGGTCTTCACGATACCTCATGAGCTGAATCCAATCATACTAATTAACCCAAAGGTCATGTTGGGTAACCTTTTTATTGCGGTGGGGCAGACATTACAGACGTTTGCCCGTGATCCACAATGGAAGGTTCAGGGACAGCTTGGATTTATCTGTGTTCTTCACACTTGGTCACAAAAACTTACTGATCATTTTCATATCCACTGCCTTGTTGCAGGTGGCGCTCTCTCCTTTGATAAAAAACGGTGGAATCCTTCAAAAAAGTCGTATCTGTTCAGGGTACAGTCTCTGTCAAAAGAGTTTAAGAAAAACTATCTCGGGCTTTTTGAAAAAGCATATTTGAATCATGCGCTGTCTTTGCCAGGCAAAATTGCAAAATATAGCTCCAAGCAAAAGTTTAACACCTTTGTTCGATCGCTTTTTATTATAAAATGGAACACCTATGCCAAAAGACCATTTGCTGGTCCTGAACAAGTCCTTGAATATCTTGGGCGATATACCCACAGGATAGCCATATCAAATAATCGAATCAAATCTATTGATAATGGTCAGATTTGTTTTGAATACAGGGATAGGACCGATAATAACACAACAAAAACAATGGTTATATCTGCCCATGAATTTATCCGCAGGTTCCTGCTTCATGTGTTACCGCATAAATTTATGAAAATACGATACTTCGGCTTTCTATCGCACAGGAATAAAAAGCAGGCGCTCAAGCTTATCCGTAAACTGATTGATCCTGATGCCATTTTACCCAAGAAAATAGAAGAAACATTTTTTGAGATGATGCAGAGACTGACAGGTCAGAATCTCTTGTGCTGCCCTAATTGCAAAAAAGGGAAAATGACGATCATTAAGGAATTACCTAATCAGCTTTTAAATTCATCATGACTGAAATTAAAAGTTGAAGGTTAAAATAAAATCGCTGCTCAAGCGATATCGGACCATTGCATCAAAATCATAGTTTTGCATGAAATATCTGGATAATGAACCTTTTAGAATGTAGATAAAGATGCCTTATGTTCATGTTTTTTTATTTTTAAAGTTTCTACCCAGGAAAACCCTTCGAAGAAAAATTATACAATCCCCATAGCCACCTACACACCAGTAATTACAATCCAGTTCACACATTTTATCCATTTGTTGCCAGTAACTTCTCAGGATAAATTTAGTTTTATGAAGGCAACAATCGATAAAACGCTCTTCTATTAGTCCTCAGACGTCCCATGATCATAAACGGTGAGCACTTCTTTTGAAAGTCATGGCCCTATTTCAATTTTTGCTCGTGACTGTATATACCATTAGGACTCTTTAATTTTTCAAATCTAAAATAATTAAATTTTGCTTTTTGTTAGTGTTTACTATAATTTGATTGGTATATTCAAC
>PIVQ01001383.1 GCA_003354055.1 Desulfobacteraceae bacterium
AATACTAACTATTAAGGAGGGTTGTTCTTCTATCCTGCTACATCGACCCCAGTGTCGCATCCAATGGAGTCAAAGGTCTCACACTCAAGGTTAAAATGGCGGGTATCTTCGTGTCCAGCTTCTCTTTCGTCGTCGCTTTCAATATAGTTATGTTCCTGGCTGCTCATGTCAATTTCCTCTTGTTTTGGGAGGGTGGCTTGTTCTTCCGGTCTTACACTCAAGTTTGTTATTTCGTTTAGATATACTATGAGCATTCAAGAATAAGTTGTCAAGGAAAAAGTTTTACAAGGCTAACTTATCCTGCCCCTATATTTCTTATTGACTTGTTCTTCCCTGGATTCTATAAATAAGCACTAATCAAAACCTGTTTCCATAGGGTTTAATCATACAACCCACAAACGTTACAAAAGGTGATTCCATGACTGAAATGATTTTTGAATTTTTGACCAAGATCGGTTTTTTACATCCGATCCATCCTGCACTCACCCACATCCCCATGGGCATGGTAATGGGGGCTGTGATCTTCAGGTTCGGCTCCTTCCTTCCCCGTCTCAAAGCCCTGGCCAAGACTGGATATCATTGCCTGATTCTGGGATTGCTCGGACTGCCCCCTACCATCTTCGCCGGCTACCTGGACTGGCAGCATCGGTATGGAGGAGAATGGGAGACGCTGATCATCGTCAAAATGGTCCTGGCCGGACTCTTAAGTATTCTCATGCTGGCCCTTGCCATTATAGATAATCCTGAAGAAGCCAGGTTTGACAAGAAGACCGGCTTATACGCTTTAATGATTCTTCTGGCTGTAGGGTTGGGATTTTCCGGCGGCCAACTCATATTTGGGTAAAAAAATACGACTTGGATAAAATATATTAGTGTAAAGGAGACCTAAGATGCTACGACAAATAATCTGTGCACTGACAGCAGTATTGATTCTTGTACCGGGTGCGGTACTGGCCTCTGAATACAATCACACCCTTCAGGTCAAGAATATGGATGTTCACTGGTCCATTGACGGTGACAAGATCCATGTGAAATTGTCTGCCAAAACCAAAGGCTGGGTGGCCATAGGGTTTGATCCTGAAAAGGCCATGCAGGGCGCCAATATCATTATCGGTGCCGTAAAAAACGGTAAGGTCAAGATTGAAGACCATTATGGGGACAGGAAACGGGGCCATTCCAAAGATGAAAAACTGGGCGGTGAAAACCATGTGCTC
>PIVQ01000562.1 GCA_003354055.1 Desulfobacteraceae bacterium
CGTGTTTGATCAAATCGGCTGTGAACTCTGTGATATGGACCATCTTGGTGGAGGCGGCATTCTCAAATACCGTTCCGGTGATGGGATTCACAGGGGTTTCAAGGAAGTCGGCAGGGCCGTTCATGGTATCCATGTACTGGTGGATGACACGCCACATATGGCCGCATTCTCCGCCGAGGATCCATTTGACGCCTAACCTCTTGGCTTCCATGTACATTTTGGCGTTCAACCGCTTCATGGTCTCATGGGAGGTGAAGGAACCAAAGTTGCCGCCTTCAGAAGCATAGGTCGACCAGGTCACATCCAGTCCGTATTTATCTTTGAGATACTTGAACAGGACGAGGTAGCCCTGGCAGGTGTAAGTGCCGGGATCGGCAAACACATCGCCTGAAGGTGTGATAAAGAGGATATCCGCCCCTTTTTTCTGGAACTGGGGGGAACAGTCCACGCCGGTGATATCTTCGAGATCTTCCACGAAGAAGTCCAGCATGTCCTTAAAGGCATGGGGCTGGATACCAAGATGGTTACCAGTGTTGTAGCAGTTGGAAACCGGTGTGGCGATCCAGTCTATGTTCAGACCGATAAGGTTGAACAGCTCTCTTGCCATGATGGTAATTTCAGCCGTGTCAATACCGTAGGGACAGAAGACGGAACAGCGGCGGCATTCGGTACATTGGAAAAAGTAGTACCACATTTCCTTGAGGGCTTCCATTGTCAGGGGGCGGTTGCCGCCCAGACGCTGGCCGCCGGGAATCTTTTGCAGAATTTTACCGGCTGCGGTGAAATCGTTTCTGTAAATGGATCTTAACAGTTCGGCTCTCAGAACCGGCATGTTTTTGGGATCGCCGGTACCTAAAAAGAAATGGCACTTGTCTGCACAGGCGCCGCAGCGGACACAGACATCCATGAAAATTTTAAAGGTACGAAATTTTTCCAGCCGTTCCTTAATCCCTTCATGGAGAATCTGCTGCCAGTCTTCCGGCAGTTTCCAGTCATCCTCAAGGGGATTCCAGGGTCTGGCATTGGGAAGGCTTAAGTTTGCAACACTCTCGGGTTTTGCTGCATAGCAGTACATCCCGGGTCTGATCTGAACGGATTTTGTGGTGTCCAGCCAATTGCCTGATCCCGGTCCATAGTCTATTTTATCTAGTGCTTCATCCGGTGTAAGTTCGTCAGACATCACTTTACTCCTTCTTATCCACCGGCAGGCCGGCTTCAATCATTTTTTCTCTGAAGTGATCTTCATACTGTGCATAGGTATGGGTCTCAACATCATAATTCCAGGGGTTCACATGTCTTTTGGCACGGGTGTTGTTGGCCATGTTTCTGGTGGGACTCAAAAAGACACCGCCCATGTGCATAAGCTTGCTTATGGGGAAGTATGCGAACAGAACGCTGACCAGAAGGACGTGGGCATAAAAAAGCCCGCCTACCCCTTCAGGGATAACGGGTGCAAAGGTAGCAAGCCCCATGGTCAGTTCTTTGATTCCGATGATGTCCACTTTGGTGAAATATCGCATGGCGATACCCGTAGCGGAAATACCGATGATCAGAAACAGCGGAAAATAATCAGCTGCCTGGGAGACATAGTTGACCTTTGCATCAAAGATCCTGCGACCCAGTAAGAACAGGGTTGCCGCCAGAAGTCCTACGCCGGAGAGGAACAGACCGGGCAATCCCAGCTGAACAATACCGTCAAAATATTCCAGCCATTGGATACAGGAGGGAACAGGAGATGTGAAAAACCTGAAATGCCTGAGAATAACGACCAGAAAAGAGTAATGGAAAGCCAAAGCCCCTACCCAGAGAAAAATTTCCCAGGAGTAGGACAGCCGATTTTCTGAATTCCTGTTAAATGCCGCTTTGGTGTTTCTGAACAAAGATCTGAAAAGAAAAATTTCCAGTATCATACGTACAAAAACGCCTGCTGTTGTGTTTGGGTTGTCAATGGAGTTCTGTTTAATCCAGGGCAACGATTTCTGCTGACCGCAGGTTGTCGGAATCCTGAACGGCACTGCAGAACCTGCCCATCCCAGAACCTTGATGACAAAGCCTATAAGAAAGGCTGCGACCGCAAGATATGGGATAAGTACCCCAAAGACCACCTGAAGCCCCGCTCCCTCAACCCCTGTGTAGGCCACTAGGAAGAGCAGGAAAACAGTGATAAGGGGGATCAAGTACTTTTGATTCATGTTATAACCACCTCGTTATTTTATGTATGACCCGCCATTCATCGCATCATACATGTTAAGATTTGTTAGAGCCTAAAAGGTCTTCTTCTTTAAGCTCTGCTACTAAACCTGCCCTTTCAAAGGCCCTGTGAATGCGACGTTTGCTTTCAGTGGCCTTTAAAAGGAAAATTTCTTGTTTACATTTCATCAGTTTGTTGAATGCCGCTAAAGCTATCTCATCCACCACCGCATCGAATTTTTTTGCATCTGTAGGATCAATGAATTTTTCACCGATTTTTTTCAGGGCAAATACAAAACTGACCGCATCCGCAGCATCAAAAGCCTGGACTGCCCGGATTCGAATCACAGGGTCAAGGGCTTTTTCAAGACTGTCTCGATCGAATTCACCTGTGATCAGGTTTAAGACATCTTCAAGGCTTTCCCGGGTTACTGCCCCGACAGGATTGTCAAAGCGGTTGGCATCTTTTCCCAGTATCCTTGCAGATTCCGGGGGGTATGTATCAATAGTAGCCCGGAACCAGCTCTGCAGGAGCTGGCCCAGGTTCTTTTTAATTGTCTGTTCCACTGTTTTATTATCTCAACTATTATATATATCAACCGAATTGTCTTCTCAATTGTTAGAAGGATATAAACTTCCTTAAATTTTATGTCAAGGGTAAAGACGGTTTAGTTTCCGAATGCAAACCAGTGTGAACGCTATTGTCTCAGGCCTTTTGGCACAGGCCTTTTAGCTATGCTTTTGCAAGGCTTTAGCCGTTTCTTTTTGATGAAAAATGGTGTATGACCATTGGAAAGGAATAAATGCTAACTCTAAAAAAGCTGAAAAACTAATCGATTGATTATGGAAAGGAAAAAAATGAAAAAAGCGTTAATGGTACTCATCTGTCTCGTGTTCTTATGTGGCAACGCCGTGGCGGAAGAGTCTTCGGGATTCGGACTGACACTTGGATACGGCCAGAGTGAGGACAATATTGATATTTACAGGATCGGTCTGGCAAAAAAATGGAATGTACAATGGCTGAAAAATAAAACCGGGTATGTGGACGGCTATTTTGAACTCTCATATAACCACTGGGACGGCGATAATGATAAGATCAACGCCATTGCATTGTCTCCGGTTTTTATATACGCGTTTAATCCCAATGGCAATACCTGGTACCCTTATATAGAGGGTGGTATCGGTGTGGCATATCTGGATGAATATTTTATCGATGAACGGAACCTGTCCAGTAATTTTCAGTTTGAAGACAGGATTGGTGTCGGATTCAGATTTAAGAATCTGGATTTGAATGCCAGGTACATGCACTATTCCAATGCATCCATTAAACAACCCAACATGGGTATTGATATCTTTTTGGGCACCCTTGCCTGGTATTTTTAATATCCGGCTGGTGTGTAAGTCCAGCGTGTAAAGCCCGTGGGTAAAACTCGCAGGAAAGAAAGACATAAAAAAGGAATTTCAGAGCCTCTGAAATTCCTTTTTTTATTTACTCCCGGGATAACATGCTCAATGCCCTCAGACGCAAGTTGTCTTTTTAAGCAAGGGTGAATGGCTTAAAAAGATCTTTAGGAAATTTCTTTGTCTTTCTTCACGGCCTGTTGTATTCTCAATATTCATAATGGTTGATCGAAAACGTCCCTTCAGACTTCCTAATTGGTGCTAAATTTATCGTGGTTTTTGTGCTCCATATTAAAATCATCCTCATGATGCCTGTCTTCATTATTGATATTCATCAAGCCCGGGTCATGATCAGAAGGAGGACGCATGAAAAAAGCATTTGTAAAAATGATAAATCTTGCTCTTTTAATATTTTTTTTAGCGATAAGTCCTGTAGGGGCCAAGAATTCTATTAAGATTACTATTGGAGAATGGCCGCCTTATCTCTCCAAGGACCTGAAGTATTATGGGGTCGTTGCCAGGATCATTACAGAAGCGTTTGCTTTAGAGGGTCTTTCCGTAGAATACGGTTTTTTCCCCTGGAAAAGGGCATTTGTTCTTGCAAAAAACTCTCAAGACTGGGATGGGAGCGCTATTTGGAGTGTTAATGAAGAGCGTAAGGTCTTTTTTATATTCAGTGATCCGGTTATGGGGAAAAAAATGTATTTTTTCATATCAAAACGACCCGATTTAACTGGGAAAATATTGAAGATCTGAAGGGGATAATCATCGGTGCCACCCTGGGGTACAATTATGGCGATGTCTTCCAGAGAGCTGAAAAAGAGGGGGGTATCCGAACGGAAAGAATTACCACAGGTGAGCAGAATTTTAAGAAACTGCTCTTAGGGCGGTTTCCTGTTTTTATTTGCAATTTTACAACGGGGTACGGCATTTTAAATAAAATGTATGATCGGGAAACGGTAGCTCTTTTTTCAAATCATCCCAAACCCATATCTGTAAGTTTTAATTCTCTAATTCTTTCAAAAAAAGATGAAAATAAATCCCGGATGGTAAAATTTAACTCAGGCCTGAAAAAACTTAAGAAAAGCGGCAGGTATGATCAGATCATTGATGAATCCAGGCAGGGGAAATACAAATGACTTTTGTAAAGGAATACATCTCCAAAAGCTGACATCCTTTCCAAAACAAAAAAAGGGAATTCAAAGCAATTGCTTTTCATTCCCATTTCTTTTGCTACTGGCGGAGAAGGAGAGATTCGAACTCTCGGTACAAGTTTCCCCATACACTCGCTTAGCAGGCGAGCACCTTCAGCCAGCTCGGTCACTTCTC
>PIVQ01001384.1 GCA_003354055.1 Desulfobacteraceae bacterium
TGTTGTCCATGCCGTGGACGGGGTCAACCTGAATATCCGCAAGGGCCACACCTTTGGCCTGGTAGGGGAGAGCGGGTGCGGTAAATCCACCCTGGGACAGACCCTGTTCCGCCTGCTGAAGCCCCAGTCCGGGGAGATCCTGTTTGACGGCAAAGATCTGTTTAAGATGGATAAAAATGAGCTGTACGACTTCCACCAGCAGGCCCAGATCATCTTCCAGGACCAGTTCGGGTGCCTGAACCCGCGTATGACCGTGGGACAGATTCTGGCTGAACCTCTGGAGGCGTACAATGCCTGCGACGATAATGCCGGTATCGGGGAAAAGGTGGCAGAACTGCTGGAGGCGGTGAACCTGCCTCCGGAAGCCGCCGGCAAATTCCCCAATGAATTTTCCGGGGGCCAGGCCCGGCGCATCGGCCTGGCACGGGCCATTGCCCTGAACCCCTCCTTTATTGTGGCGGACGAACCCACCTCGGGTCTGGATATTTCCACGGCCGCCACCATTTTAAACCTGATGCAGGATCTCCAGGAACGGCTGGGACTCACCTACCTGTGGATCTCCCACAACCTGAACCAGGTCAGATACATGTCCGACGACATCGCCATCATGTACCTGGGCAGGATCATTGAAATGGGAAAAACCGAGGATGTGTTCAACAATCTGGCCCACCCGTACAGTCAGGCTCTGATCTCCGCCATGCCCCAGGTGGGGAAAACGGACCGCCGCCAGATCATTCTGGAGGGAGAAATCCCCAGCCCCATCAACCCGCCGTCGGGCTGCAGGTTCCGAACCCGCTGCCGCCACGCAAGGGTCCATTGCCGGGCCCATGAACCGGAACTTACGGATCTTGGCAACGGCCATTTTGCCGCCTGCCACCGACTGAACCCAAAATACCAAAACTGAACCACAGGCCCGGTACCCCACTGAACCACGGACCCAAAAAATGGAGAAAAAAATGACATTAGAACGACTTTGGACGTCACCACCCCTTAAGCAGAGCTACGATGCCGTGATCATCGGTGGCGGGATTCACGGGCTGGCAACAGCCTATTTTCTGGCCAAATACCACGGAATCACCGATGTGGCCGTGCTTGAACGCCGCCATATCGGTTACGGCGGATCCTGCCGGAATACCGCCATTGTCCGGGCCAACCAGCACACCCAGAAAAATGTGCACTTCTATAAGGAAGGTCTGGAACTCTGGCCGAAGCT